>NZ_JBVJMN010000019.1:25486-118766 GCF_055584185.1 Streptomyces sp. NPDC104202
GGCCACGCCCTGGGCGACCTCGAGGGTCTCCAGCTCGTCGACGTTGAAGTCGTCGAAGGCCTTGTCGTCGCCGTTCTTGATGTCGTCGATGCTCATGTGCGTGTTCCTTTCAGCGTTTCGGTCGGGGGGAATCAGCAGGCGGAGCAGGTGGAGGACGAGGAGGACGAGGTGCCGATCGAGCCGCTGGAGGCACCCATCTCCGGGAGGGCCACGCCCTGGGCGACCTCGAGGGTCTCCAGCTCGTCGACGTTGAAGTCGTCGAAGGCCTTGTCGTCGCCGTTCTTGATGTCGTCGATGCTCATGGTGAATTCCTTTCCGAATTCTTCTCCGCAACCGTTCGGCTGCAACACCAATAATGCTGACCGGCCCCCGGTCGCACCAGCCTTTCCGGGCCGGGCCTGACGTTTATCACGGCCGGAATAACGGCCGTCACGCCGAAAGGGCTCAGGGGGCGTCGGGAAGGGACCACTCGGGGCTGTTGAGCATGGTCCAGCCCGCACCGGGCTCGCCGGCCACCGAGTCGTCCGTACGCCTGCTGCCCAGCAGGAAGTCGCCCACCGAGGACTCCTGGAGGTAGTCCAGGCCCAGCACGCGCGCCGACATGTCGGCGTCGCCGTTGCCGAGGGCGCACGGGGCCAGTCCGAGGGCCGTCGCCACCAGGTACATCGTCTGATAGAGCACCCCGGTGTGCCGGAGCGTGGTCGCGTAGGCGATGGCGCGGTACTTCCACGACATGCGCTGGAAGCGGGCCGTGACGGTGACGAGGACGTCGGGGCGCGCCTCCATGCCGGTGGCGCGGGAGGCGACGTGGAAGAGGGACTCGCGGTCGGCCTCGTCCGCGTTGCGCAGCACGAGCCGGTGGCCGACGGGGTCGTAGTAGTAGACGCCGGGCTCCAGGCCGGCGCAGCGCCGCACGGTGACGTACAGCTCCAGTTCGTACCCCTGGCCGCCGCTCGGGTAGGGACGGGAGACGACCTCGTCGCGGTCGCTGCCCGGCTCCGGCGCGTAGTGGGCGCGGACGCGGGCGACGCGGTAGAGGAGTTCGCCGAGCTGGCGGGCGGTCATCTCCTGGTCCCCGTAGCCCCGGATGGAGCGGCGGGTCTCGATCGCGGTGGTGAGGGACGGGTCGTGCGCCGCGATCTCCTCGCGGGTCGGCCGGTGGAGGGGGACGGAGGGGCCCTCGGGGACGGGACGGACGGCCGGCCGGGGCTCGATCGCGCCGCGGTGGGGGTAGACGGCGCCGAAGACGTCGTCGTACCGGCCGGAGCGGATGCGCGAGTGGAAGAGGAGGTCGTGGAAGTCCCACTGGCGCAGCACGGGTTCGTCGTCGGAGGCGAAGGCGCCGCGCTCGTCGGCGAGTTCGGCGAAGCCGGCGCCGACGAGGTGGCCGAGGACGTCGCCGGTGTCCGCCGCGTCGAGCCCCGCGGCGGCGCCGAGGCGGTCCGGGGTGCCGGGTTCGCCGAGGGCGGCGGCGAGCGTGCGGCCGGCGGTGTCGGTGAGGACGGCGCGGAACTTCACGAGCGGCGACTCCAGGACGAGGGCGCCGTCGCGGGTGCGGCAGAAGGCGAAGCGGGAGAGGCGGACGGTCGCGTCGGGCCGGACGGCGACGGGCCGGTAGGCGGCGTCGCGGGCCACCGGCTCCAGGCGGAGCAGGGACCGCCCGCCGCCCTCCCGGCCGTCGCCGCGGGCGAGGACGGCGCGGGCCACCAGGTGGCGCGCGCCGCCGGCGAGCAGCCGCTCGACCTGGACCCGCTCGGCCGGCTCCAGGCCCGCGTACAGCTCGGCCTCGGGCCGCGGCCCTTCGGCGAGCCGGAGGAGGGCGGTGCGGACCCCGGCGCGGACCCCCCGGACGGCGAGCGAGGTGGCCGGTCCGGCGAGGGTGGCGGTGTCGCCCTCGGGGGCGAGCAGCACCCGGACGCCGGCGGTGAACAGCGGGACGGCGGGCGCCGGTTCGGCCGCCGTGGGCGCGGGTCCGGTCTCACCGGCGCCCGGGACGGCGGGCGCGGGCACGGCCGCGGCGGGCGCGGGTCCCGTCCCGTCGGACGTGGCGGGTTCCCGGGCCGCTTCGGTGGCGTCGGGGCGGGTCTGCGTGGTCGGCACGGTGGCCTCCTGGGCGCGAGGATGGCGGTCCGGCGCGGGGACCGAGCGGCCCGGACGCCGGCGGACGGGACGGCGCCGTGCGCAGGGCAGACGCCGCGCACCAGCCTCGTACCGGCGCGGCCCGTGCGGTCCGCCCCGGCGAGAACCGGTGACATTTCCCGGGCGGTGCGTGACGGAGGGCATTCCGCGACGTGACGCCCGTCATCGCGGAGGCCGTCGTTCCCGTTCCCACCGGCGGAAATGACCGAGGTCACGGATCGCGTGACACATGCAAGTACCGGGGCGAACGGGCTCGGAGTTCCGGTCGTTCACGCCCATGCTCGAAGAGCGAATTCACCGCCGTTCCCGCCGCTGTCGCTCCGGGAAATACACCACGTTAGGAATCCGCTGTGTTCTCTCGCCGCCATGCGATACGACTCGGACTCACCGCCGGTGCCGTCGGCGCTGTCGGCGCGGCCGGCGGGGTCTTCCAGGGCCTCACCGCCGGCACCCCGGCGGTGGCCGCCGAGGTGCCGCCCGGCCCGCCGGCGGTCACCCCGTTCACCGTGCCGCTGCCGCGGCCGAAGGTCCTCGCCCCCTACCGGCGGACCCGGTCGGCCGACTACTACGCGATCACCATGCGCAAGGCGCGGGTGGAGATCCTGCCCGGCCTGAGGACCGAGGTGCTGACGTACAACGGCACCTTCCCCGGGCCCACGATCCGCGCCCGCAGCGGGCGCACGGCGGTGGTCCGGCAGACCAACGGCCTGTCGATGCCGACCTCGGTGCACCTGCACGGCGGGAACAACCCGCAGGAGCAGGACGGCGGCATGATGGACGTGATCCGGCCCGGCGCCTCGCGGACGTACGTCTACGCCAACCGGCAGGTCGGCGCCACGCTGTGGACGCACGACCACGCCCACCACATGGAGTCCGAGCACGTCTACCGGGGCCTCTCCGGGCTCTACCTCCTCGGCGACGAGGCCGAGGACGCCCTCGGTCTGCCCTCGGGGCCGTACGAGGTGCCGCTGATCCTGCGGGACGCGCACTTCGACGCCGCCGGGCAGATGGTCTACACGATGGACGACTCCCTCAACCGCACGACGATCCTGGTCAACGGCGCCCCGTGGCCGCACCTGAAGGTCAAGGCGCGGAAGTACCGCTTCCGGATGGTCAACTCCTGCAACCTGCGGATCTTCGTGATGGCGCTCTCCGACGGCAGCCCCATCATCCACGTCGGCTCGGACGGCGGCCTGCTCCCGGCGCCTGCGCCCTCGCCCGTGATCGTGCTCTCCCCCGGCGAACGCGCCGACTTCGTCATCGACTTCTCGCGGTACGCGCCGGGCACCCAGGTCACCCTGTCGAACATGCTGGGCCCGGGGCCGACCGAACTCGTCGGGCAGATCATGCGCTTCGACGTCGAGGAGAGGACGGACGACCCGAGCCGGGTCCCGGACGTCCTCACCACCCTGCCGGCCCTGCCCGCGCCGACCGTGGAGCGGAGCTTCGAGCTGCGGATGGACGAGCCGGGCACGGGCCACCTCGCCTACATCAACGAGAAGACCTTCGACCACGACCGGATCGACACCGAGATCGCCTGGGGCTCGACCGAGGTGTGGACGGTCAAGAACACCAGCACGACGGTCCCGCACAACTTCCACACGCATCTGGTGCAGTTCCGCATCCTCGAACGGGACGGAATGCCGGTCTACCCGGCGGAGGCCGGACTGAAGGACACCGTCCTGCTCTTCCCGGGCCAGACCGCGAAACTCCAGCTGACCTTCGACACACACCGCGGGGTCTTTCCCTATCACTGCCACATGATCGACCACAGCGCCATGGGAATGATGGCGCAGATGCGCATCTCGTAATCCCCACCGCCCCTTCCCCCTCTTTTCGGAAAGGAGGAACCATGTACGTACGCCGCATTCTCGACGCCCTCGGAAAGGACCCCGGGCGCGTGGTGATCCACCGCGCCGACGAGGCCGTCACCGCCGGCCGGCTCGCCGGATCGGTGCGGGCCACCACGGCCCTGCTGCACTCCCGCGGCGTCCGGCCCGGTGACACCGTGGCCGTGCTGACCGGCCCCAACCGGCCGTTGATGCTCGCCGCCCGGTACGCCGTCCATCTCCTGGGCGCCACCTCCGTGTACGTACGGTCGATGAACCCGCGGACCGACACGGAGACCTTCTCGGTCGCCACCCAGGCCGGACTCCTGGAGGACCTGCGGGTGTCGGTCCTGCTCGTCGACGACGAGAGCGCCGAGCGCGGCGCGTGGCTCACCCGCCGCGTGCCGGCCGTGACCCCGCTGACCGTCCCCTGGGGGGCGGCGGAACCGGCCGGTCCGCTGCCGGAGCGGCTGCCGGAGCCGCGCCCGGAGGACCTCGCGACCGTCGAGTTCACCAGCGGGAGCACCGGCCGGCCGAAGATGGTCGCCCAGCGGTACGACACGCGTGAGGAGCTCGTCAGCCGCCTCGCGAACGGCCTCGATCCCCGGGGACCCGCGACGCTGCTGTCCGTCACGCCGATCAGCCACACCACCGCCCCGATGGCCGACGCGGTGCTCGCGAGCGGCGGACGGGTCGTGCTGCACGACGAGTTCGACGCCGGTGACGCCCTCGACGCCTTCGAGCGCCACGGGGTCACCGACGTCTACCTCGCCGTGCCGCACCTCTACCGGCTCCTGGACCACCCCGCCGCCCCGCGCACGGACCTGTCGTCGCTGCGCCGCATCACCTACAGCGGCACCCCGGCGGCGCCCGCGCGGGTGGCCCGGGCCGTCGAGCTCTTCGGCGACGTGCTCATCCAGGTGTACGGGACGACGGAGGCGGGCGGCATCAGCAGCCTCAACCCGCTGGACCACCGCGAGCCGGAACTCCTCGGCTCGGCGGGCCGGCCCTTCCCCTGGGTGCGGGTGGAGATCCGCGGCCCGGACGGCGGACCGCAGGTGGAGCGGGGCGTGACGGGCGAGATCTGGATCAGTTCGCCCACCGTCACAGCCGGCTACCTCGGCGACGAGGAGCGCACCGGGACGGTCTTCCGCGACGGCTGGCTGTGCACCGGCGACCTGGGGCACTGGGACCGGTACGGCTATCTGCGCCTGGACGGCCGGGTGGGCGACGTGATCAAGCACGGCGGCCTCAAGCTGGACCCGGCCGCGATCGAGGAGGCGCTGATGCGCCATCCGCAGGTGCGCCAGGCCACGGTGTTCGGGGTCCGCGACCGCGACTGGGTGGAGCAGGTGCACGCGGCCGTGGAGCTGTACTCGGGCGCCGGGGGCACCTCCTGCGACCTGCGGGGGTACGTGGCCGCCTCGCTGACCCCGGAGCACACGCCGGTGCGGGTCTCGGTCTGGCCCCGGCTGCCGCTCACCCCCTCGGGCAAACCGGACCGCGCCTATCTGCGCTCCGTCTCGCCACCGGACCCCGCCGGCCCGGCCCTCAGCTCCCCGCGCGGAGCCACCGCGCGGGCCGACCCCGTCCGCTCGCGCGGCGCGGGTCACCAGCCCGATCACGCCACCTCGCGAACCAGAAAGGGCGTTCCATGACCGGTTTCGGCCACTTCGCCCGGTCGCTGCGGCTTCGGCGGCTCTACCGCCACAGCACGGCCGGCCTGATGATCACCCCACTCGACCACTCGATCCACGACGGTCCCGTGGTGCCCAAGGGCACGACGCTCGACCAGCTCGCCGCCCGGATCGCGGCCGGCGGCTCGGACGCCGTCGTCGTGCACAAGGGCAGCGTCCGGCACATCAGCCCGGAGCGGTTCGCCGCGATGTCGCTGATCATCCACCTCAACGCGAGCACCAGCCAGGCGCTCGACCCCAACGCCAAGTACGTCGTCGCCGGCGTCGAGGAGGCCCTGCGCCTCGGCGCGGACGCGGTCAGCGTCCACGTCAACCTCGGCTCCGACGACGAGCGGCAGCAGATCGGCGACCTCGGCCGGATCGCCGACGCCTGCGACCGCTGGAACCTGCCGCTGCTCGCCATGGTGTACCCGCGCGGGCCGCGGATCAGCGACCCGAGGGACCCCGCCGTCGTCGCGCACGCCGTGACGATCGCCGCGGACCTGGGGGCGGACCTGGTCAAGACCGTCTTCCTCGGCTCCACCGCGGAGATGCTCGACCTGACCGCCGCCTGCCCCGTCCCGGTGCTCGTCGCCGGCGGGCCCGCCCTGGAGAAGGAGGAGGACGTCCTGGCCTACGTCCGGGACGCCATCGCCGGAGGGGCGGGCGGGGTGGCCATGGGCCGCAACATCTTCCAGGCCAAGGACCCGCGCGCGCTGGCGGCCAAGGTCGCCCGGATCGTGCACCACTTCCCCGAACAGCACTTCACCACCGGCCCGTTCAGCGAGGCGGACCGGGGGGAGCGGCTTCACAGCGAACGCCTCACCCCCGACCACCTCGACGCCTCACCGCTCGACGACCCGAACCTCGACACCCATCTGACAGGAGGTCCGCATCATGACGGACGCCAAACTGTGCTGGCTTGACATCCGCGAGGCCGGCGCCGCCACCGCCGCCGTACTCGAGGAGGCCCTGCACCAGAAGATCGACGGCATCGTCGCCGGCGACCCGGCGGTCTTCGAGGGCCTGCCGCCCACCGTCCGCAAGGTCCTGCTCTTCGAGGACGGCGCCGCGGACGTCCCCGCCGACCTGGGCGCCGCCGACGTGGTGATCGTGCCCGGCCCGCGCGACGCCCGCGCCGAGCTGGAGGCGGCCCACCCGGACGTGCAGTTCGGCCGGTACGTGGAGATCGTCGACGCCGACACCCTGGAGGACGCGTGCCTGGCCGCGCGTCTGGAGGCGTGGAGCGTCCTCGACTTCCGCGACCCGACGAAGATCCCGCTGGAGATCGTCATCGCGGCGGCGTCCGGCGCGCCCGGTTCGATCGTGACGACCGCCGCCGACACCGAGGAGGCCGAGATCCTCTACGGCGTCCTGGAGCACGGCTCGGACGGCGTCCTCATGCGGGGCCGCGCGGTCGGCGACGCCACGGCGCTGCGGACCGCGGCGACGGCGCACGGCGGGGAGATCTCCCTCGTCGAGCTCACGGTCACCGCGACCACGCACATCGGGATGGGCGAGCGGGCGTGCGTCGACACCACGACGCACTTCCGCAAGGACGAGGGCATCCTCGTCGGTTCGCACTCCAAGGGCATGGTCCTGTGCGTCAGCGAGACCCACCCGCTGCCGTACATGCCGACCCGTCCGTTCCGCGTCAACGCGGGTGCGCTGCACTCGTACACCGTGGGGCAGAACGGCCGGACGCACTACCTGAGCGAGCTGCACGCCGGCAGCTCCGTGCTCGCGGTCGACGTGGACGGCCGCACCCGCCCGGTCAGCGTGGGCCGGGTCAAGATCGAGACCCGTCCGCTCATCTCCATCGACGCGGTCGCGCCCAGCGGGCAGACGGTCAACCTGATCCTCCAGGACGACTGGCACGTCCGGGTGCTCGGTCCGGGCGCCTCGGTCCTCAACAGCACCGAGCTCAAGCCGGGCGACCGCATCCTGGGTCACCTGCCGACGGCCGACCGCCACGTGGGCTACCCGATCAACGAGTTCTGCCTGGAGAAGTAGCAGCGCCCTTCTCCGACGCCTTGTGAAGCCCCGCCCCGGCACGCCTCGTGCCGGGGCCGGCGCGCGTCCGGCCCCCGCGGCCCCGGCCCCGCTCACAGCAGTCCGCACTCGGCGGCGATGCGGGCGGCGTCGAACCGGTTGCGCCCGCCGAGCTTCTTGATCGCCGCCGAGGTCAGGTTCCGCACGGTCCCCGCCGCGAGGTACAGCTCGCCCGCGATCTCCTTGACCGTCGCGCCGCCGGCCGTCAGCCGCAGGACGTCGGTCTCGCGGACGCTGAGCACCGCCTCGCCCGAGGCCGGGGTCCGCAGCAGCCCCGGGTCGACCGTGAGGCAGCCCCCCGCCACCCCGACGAGCGTGGTGATCAGCTGCGGCAGCCGGGCCGTCTTCGGGACGACGCCGAGCGCCCCGGCGGCCACCGCCCGGTCCACCACCGACGGCGTGGCCGAGCCGACCATGAGGGCGACCCCGCAGGTCGGGTGGTGCGAGCGCACCTGGGTCGCCGCGTGCAGCGCCTTGCCCCCCATGGTGCTCTCGCCGAGCAGCAGGACGGTCGGCCGGTGGCGCTGTACGGCGGGCAGCACGGCCTCGAAGGTCGTGGCGAGCCCCACGACGTCCAGGCCGTTGGTGCCGTTGAGTGTCTCGGCGAAGGCCTCCAGGACCAGTTGGTGGTCCCCGGCCACGACGACGCGAATGGACATGTCTCTCCCCCGTGGTGACTTCTGTGGCGGTGGCCCTCGCGGGCCGCGGGTCAGCGGCTGGGCGCCCGTGCCGCGTCGGCGGCCAGGGCGGTGACGACCGAGTGGACCCAGGCGCGGTCCCCGGCCGCGGCCGCCGTCCCCGGACCCCCCGGGGACGTGCCGCCGCCCGCCGGGGCGTACTCGACGTGGCGGGCGCCGGCCGGCAGCGCGGCGGCGAGGGCCGCCGACACCGCGCGGAAGGCGCGGACGAGGCCCTCGTCGGCGCCCGGCGGCGGCAGGACCACGACGGCGGCGGACGGCGGACCGACGTCGGAGGCGATCTGGCCGGGCAGCCGGGCCGCCTCGACCGGGTCGCCGACGTCGATCCGGTACGGCAGGGCCAGCAGGCCGCGGTCGGCGAGCGCCTTGCACAGGAAGGCCGCGTTGGTGGCGGCGTCGTCCCCGCGGCCCGGGTGGCCCGCGCCGACGACGGCGACGATCGCCCCGGCGGCGCACAGCCGGGTCGCGAGGTCCCGGCCGAGGCCCGTCGTGGCGTCGACGACGAGGACGACGAGGCCGTCGAGGCCCGACGGCGGGGATCCGGTTGGGACCACGAGAACGCCTTTCGATGAGAACGTCCAGCAGGTAGCGTGCTGATCATGTAATGGGGTGATTCGGGTGGCTCCGGCCAGGGGCGGGGGACACCGGTGCGCCGTTCCGCGTCCTCGTCGGGCCGTCCGGGACGCCGCACGACCGTGGTACGAAGGGGGACGACACCACGTGGACGAGGTCTCATCGCTCGATCAGCACACGCTCGGCGTCTATCGCACGATCCTGTTCCACAAGGAGCTCGACCCGGAGAAGCTGGCCGCCCTCCTGGACTCGACGACCGAACGGGTGGAGGAGGCGCTCGACCTCCTGACCCGGCTGTCGCTGCTGGCTCCCTCCCGGGACACCCCGGGCCGGATGCGGGCGGTGAACCCCTCGCTGGGACTGAAGGTGCTGCTCCAGCGGGAGGAGCGCGAACTCGCCTCGCGGCAGCAGCGCATCGAGCAGAACCGCGCGGCGCTGGCGGCGCTGGCGGCCGAGTACACGGCCTCGGGCCGGTCGGGCGGTCTGGACGGGGCGGAGCACCTCGACAACGTCGACGACATCCGCACCCGGCTGGAGGCCCTCGCCGAGTCCTGTACGCACGAGTCCCTCGCCTTCCACCCCGGCAAGGCCCTCACCGAGGAGTCCGTGCTGGCCGGCCGGCCGCTGAACGAGCGGGCGATGGAGCGCGGCGTGCGGTTCCGGACCATCTACCTGGACAGCGTCGGCGGTGACCGGGTCACCCGGGCGCACGCCCAGTGGATGGCGGAGCGGGGCAGCGAGATCCGTTCCTCGCCGACGCTCCCGATGCGGCTGCTCATCGTGGACACGACGGCCGCCGTGGTCGCCGGGCTGCCGGGTCAGGCCCAGCCGTCCGCGCTGCTCTTCAGCAGCCAGCCGGTGGTCATGGCCATGCGGGCCCTGTTCGAGGCGTACTGGGAGCACGCCTCCCCGCTCGACGGCCCCGGGGACGCCCTGCCGGGCGGGCTCACCCCGCAGGAGCGCAAGCTGCTCCAGCTCCTGGCGAGCGGTCTGACCGACGAGGCGGTGGCCCGTGCGCTGGGCATCGGGGTCCGGACGGAGCGCCGTATCGTCGCCGACCTGATGGAGCGGCTGGGGGCGTCGAGCCGGTTCGAGGCGGGGGTGCAGGCGACCCGCCGGGAGTGGATCTGAAGCGGTGCCGCCGCGGGCGCCGCGAGGGTGA
The DNA here is from genome assembly GCF_055584185.1 of Streptomyces sp. NPDC104202. Lineage (NCBI taxonomy): Bacteria > Bacillati > Actinomycetota > Actinomycetes > Kitasatosporales > Streptomycetaceae > Streptomyces > Streptomyces sp. NPDC104202. Next base: position 35,616 of record NZ_JBVJMN010000019.1, read on the forward strand.
GCTGCATGACGGTCAGTCCCGGGGGGCGGTCGGCCAGACGAAGTCGTCCGGGATCTCGGTGACGCAGGGCAGGCCCGGCAGGGTCGTGACGCAGGGGAAGGGGAACTGCGGGCGGGGCGGCGTCGGCCAGACGAAGTCGTCCGTGCCCGCGACGATCCCCTGCGGCGCCGCGGGGGCGGCCTGGGCCGGCGAGGCCCAGAGGAGTCCGCCGAGGACGGCGGCGGCGACGGTGGCGAGGGCACTGCTGGCGCGGCGGGGACGACAGGACATGTGGGTCTCCATTCCTTGGTACGGGACGGCGTACGGGCGAATCCGGAGGTCCTTCGCGGCCGGGGCTTTTTCAGCCGTTCCGGCCGCACACCCAGAGGAAATCACCGCGGGGGGCCGCCTGTCCGCTTCCGGACAGGCCAGGAAGCTGCCTGGCAGCGACCTGCCTCAGGACCTGCGGAAAAACCGGAGGGGTTCTCCGAGCGGACCCCTCTCTTCCGGCCAAAAGGCCAGGTGGGAGCCGCGGCCGCGGCGGACCTCGGGACGGCCGTCCTCCGGCTCGGATCCGGCCAGCGGGCGTCCGGTGCAGGGAACTGCCACGGTCTGCCGCGCGCCGTGGACGCCCCCGGCGTACGCCGGGTGTCCTCCGGGCGCACGCACGGCGAACCGGAGGACCGGCCGGGGCCGGCCCGCGGCACGGTCGTCCGCCGCTCGCGATCCGCTCGGGCTCCGGTGGAGCCCGGGTCGGGTCAGGGCAGGAGACCCCGGGGGTCGGGCACCACGGTGAGGAGCGCCGAGACGACCACGACCGCGCCGAGCACGGACAGCTCCACGCGCGCGGGTGCCCGGGCGTCCCCGCCGGACCGCAGGCGTCCCCGGGCGGCGAGCGCCAGCAGGCTCGCCCCGCCGAACAGCGCCAGCTTCACCAGCAGGAGCCGGCCGTAGGCGGTGGTCAGGACGGCGTCCGGGGGCAGTCTGCGGAGCGTCGAGGCCGTGCCGGTCACGACGAGCGCGGCGTAGGCCCAGGCGGCCGCCCTGGCGTACCGGACGAGGACGTCCCGGCCGCCGCCGCGCAGCCGCACGGTGCGGAGCACGTACAGGAGCGTGCCCGTCCAGAGGGAGGCGGCGGTGAGGTGGACGACGGTCAGACCGGTCCCGAGGGCCTGCCGGGACGGCTCGGGGTGGGCGCGCATCGCCTCGGCGCCGACGGCGACCGCGAGCGGCAGGAGGGCGAGACCGGGGCGGCGGGAGGCGGCGCAGAAGGCGGCGAGGGCGAAGGCGTTGGCGCCGACGAGCAGCAGGCGGCCCTCACGGAGCCCGTACACGACGGGGAGGCTCAGCCCGCTGACGGCGGAGAAGAGCAGCAGGAGCGCGGCGGAGGCGGCCGCGGCGAGCAGCGCGGCGGGCACGGCCGTGGAGCGGGGCAGGGGTCCCTCGCCGGCGATCCGGCGGCCGGCCAGTTCGCCGACGTGGAGGGCGAGGCCGGTGAGGACGAGGAGCCGGAGGACCGAGGTGGCGCCGTCCGCGGGTATCCGCAGTTCGCCGGTGCCCGTCTGCGCGAGACCGGCGCCCAGCAGGGCGACGGCGAGGACGGCGACCGCGGCGGCGACCGCCGCCGTCACACGGCTCGGGGAGCCGGGGGATCCGGGAGGCGTCACCGGTCGATCGTCACCGAGCCCCGGACGGGCGGCAACTCAGCGTTGCGTCGCCCGCCCCGGCCGGCGGGTCAGGCCTTGCTGTAGTGCGCCCAGAACTCGTCCCAGGACAGGACGCCGTCGCCGTTGTCGTCGCGCTGCTTGATGAGCACCTCGGCGACCGTCTCGGTGACGTTGAAGTCGCCCAGCTGGGCCATGACGCTCTTGTACTCCGCGGCGGTGATGAAGCCGTCCCCGTCCACGTCGAACTTGTTGAATGCCGTGCGTGCCGACTCGATGTCCGCCACTGCTTCCGCCCCTTCTCGGTGCTTGTCTGACGGGGGTCAGATTAGCTGGCCCGCCGCTGCCGGATGATGGGGGTATGAGCGACGAGGTGGCACGGATCCTGGCGGCGGCGGCGCGGGGGGAGTTCCCGCCCCCGGACGGCACGACGACGGTGGTGCCCCCGCCCGGCCCCCGGGACGCCGGGGTGCTGGCCTTCACCGCCCACTCGGTCGTCTTCACCGACGCGGACCCGGAGTGGGTGCGGTCCGAGCTGGCGGCCGCGTCGAGCGACCCGCTGGCGGCCAGCATGAACCCGGTGTTCCTGTGGGCGCTGATGGGCCGCACGGGACGGCACATGAACACGATCGACCTGCTCACCGTGGCCGACGCCCTGCCGGGCGCTCCCCCGCTGGCGCTCCGCGAGATCCAGGACCCGGACCACCCGCGGGTGGCGCGGGCGCTGAAGTTCCGCGACGAGGTCCGGGTGTGGGCGGCCGACGGCGGGCTGCTGGTGCTCGGCCGCGGCGTCGCCGGCCGCTGGGAGGCGGCGATCGAGGTGGACGAGGCGGTGCGCCACCGGGGCCTGGGCCGGGCGCTGGCGACGGCCGCCCGGCATCTGACGCCCGGCCGGGTGGTGTGGGCGCAGCAGTCCCCCGGCAACGCCCGCAGCGTCCGGGTCTTCCAGGCGGCGGGGTACCGCCCGGTGGCGTCGGAGGCGCTGCTGATCGCCGGGTGACCGCGGGGCGGCCGCTACCGGAAGACGCCCGTGTGGCCGAGGGAGTAGCGGCCGGGCTGGGGGTAGACGGCGAGGCCGTGGGGGCCGCTGCCGACGGGGATCCGGGCGAGCTGCTTCCCGGTGGTGGTGTCGATCGCGTAGACCTCGGAGTCGTAGCGCCCGGAGAGCCACAGCACCTTGCCGTCGGCGGAGACCCCGCCCATGTCGGGGGAGCCGCCCTGGGGCAGCCGCCACTTCTTGGTCAGCTTGTTCTGCGCGAAGTCGAAGACCGAGACGGAGCCCTCGCCGCGGTTGGGGATGTACATCTCGCGGGAGTCCCGGCTGATGTAGAGGCCGTGGGCGCCCTTGCCGGTGGGGAGCAGGGTGGGGGTGGCGAACGAGTCGCCGTCCAGGACCCACACGCCGTGGGCCATCATGTCGGCGACGTAGAAGGTACGGCCGTCGGGCGAGATCTTCACGTCCTGGGGCATGGCGCCCTGGAAGGGCAGTTTCTGCTGGCCGACGACCTCCATCTTCTCGGTGTCGACCTTCAGCAGTTCGCCGGAGAACTCGCAGGAGACGACGAAGTAGCGGCCGTCGGCGGAGAAGTCGGCGTGGTTGACGCCGTAGCAGCTGACCGGGACGGACTTCTTCCGCTCCATCGTGTGCGGGTCGCGGAAGACGAGTTCGCGGTCGAGGGAGGCCATGACGACGGCGTACTTGCCGTCGGGCGTGAAGTAGAGGTTGTAGGGGTCGTGGACCTCGACGGGCTTGCCGGCGACCCCGGTGGCGGGGTCGATGGGGGTGAGGGTGTGGCCCCGGTTGTTGTTGACCCAGAGGGTCTTGAGGTCCCAGGAGGGGACGACGTGCTGGGGCTGGGCGCCGACCGGGATGGTCTCGACGACCCGGTAGGTGGCGGGGTCGATGACCGAGACGGTGTTGGAGTTGGTGTTGGGGACGTAGACGCGGGAGGGGAAGTCGCGTACGGCCGGGGCGAGTCGTCCGGGCCGGTCGGCGGCGTAGACGTCGTGCGGGTCGAGCAGCGGCGGCATGCCCGGGAGTCCCGCGGGGGCGGCGGCCGGCTTGGGCACGGCGGGGGCGGCACCCTTCTTCACGGCCGTGCCGCCGCCGGGGTCGGCGGTGCCGCAGCCCGCGAGTCCGGCGAGCAGGACGGCGGCGAGGAGGGTCCTGGCGCGCGCTGTGACGTGTCTCTGTGTGCGGTGGGCCATCAGGTCAGCAGCTCCGTGGTGGTGACCGCGCGCAGTCCGCGGCGGTCGAGGTCGGCGAGGAGGAGGGGCAGCGCGGCGGCGGTGTCCGGGTAGCCGAAGTGCAGGCTGACCACCGAGCCGGCCCGGACGGTGCCCGCGACGTTGCGGACGACGGCGGCGGCACCGGGCGAGGTGAAGTCGAGGGAGTCGACGTCGTACGAGAGGACGTGCGGATAGCCGGCGCGGCGGGCGGCGCGCACCACGTGGGGGGCGGCGTGCGGGGTCCGGGAGGGCCGGAACCAGGTGCCGATGGAGCCGGTGAGCCGGCGCAGCCGGTCGGCGCAGGCGGCGATCTCGGCGTGGGCCCCGCTCTCGGTCATGGCGTTGACGTCGATGTGGCGCTGGGTGTGGTTGCCGAGGTCGTGGCCGCCGTCGAGGACGCGGCGGGCGAGGTCGGGGTGGTCGTCGAGCCAGTCGCCGACGGCGAGGACGGTGACGCGGGCGCCGGCCTCCTCGGCCTGGCCGAGGAGGGTGCGGGCGAGGGCGGGGTCGCCCTGGCCGTGGAAGGTGAGGGCGACGCGGGGCCGGTCGCGGGGGCCGTGCGCGATCTCGTCGGGGTGTCCGGCGAAGCGGCGGGGGCCGGGAGCGACGGCGGGCGCGGGGGCGGGGCTCCGCGGGGCGGCGGTGGCGGCGGGGGCGGGGCGGGGTTCCGTGCCGCAGGCGGTGGCGAGGGCTCCCGCGAGGGCGGCGGCCGCGCCCGCCCGGAGCGCTCCTCGGCGGTCGGTCGGCTTCACGCGACCATTCAACGGGCTCTTTGCCCGATTTATTACGATTAGGCCAATTCAGGACGTTTGCCCGCACTTGCCGGGCGTCCACCATGCGGACGACCCCGGGAAACACCCGATGAACCGCATAGCCATTCAATGTTTTCAAGGTGAGTGCTGCACGTCACCAACGATTCACTGTCTAACTGTCCGCTTTTGGCCATACTTGTCACGATAGGGACTTTTGGCGGCACGGCCACCTCTCTGCCATAGTCGGAGACACGACCCCCCTTGACCCGGGCCAGGTCGACACAGCGGCCGTGGATACACCCCCCCGTCCACGGCGCATCACACGAAAGCCCCCACGTGCCCCACCACGGCACACGGGGGCTTCCGTGTGTCCGGGGGCGGCCCGGCGGACGGGTCAGGGTCGGTCGGCGACCCGCATCTCGAACCAGGTCGTCTTGCCGCGCGGCGCCAGGTCCACGCCCCAGCGGTCCGAGAGCTTGTCGACGAGGAAGAGCCCGCGGCCGCTCGTGTCGAGTTCGTGGACGGGCATCAGACAGGGCAGCCCGCGGGAGGGGTCGCGGACCTCGATCCGGATCCAGCCGCGGCGGCGCTGGAGCCGCAGCGCGAAGACCCGGGCGCCGGTGTGCCGGACGGCGTTCCCGACGAGTTCCGAGACGAGGAGCACCGCGTGCTCGGCGATCTGCGGACCGAGCCCCCACTGGCGCAGGATCACGTGCTGGGTCAGCCTCCGGGCCACCCACGCCGACTCGGGACGGGACGGCAGCCGGACGTCCTCCTCGGCCGGATTGCCGTACAACTCCACTGCTTCGGCGGCCTGTTCGTCCTCCGCGGCCGGTGACCAGCGCGCGGCGGCGGCGCTGCCGCGCTGCCAAGGTTGTTCCCTACCCTCCAGGCCCGCCATGCCCCCCATCATGGCCGCACGGAGCCGTCCGCGGGGGCCGTTCCGATGGAATCGGCCCCCGCGGACCACACGTCCCGGGGCGGGCGTCAGGCGAACTTCGCCTTGCCCGGACCCTCCTCGACGAAGCTGCGCATGCCGCGCTCGCGGTCCTCGGTGGCGAAGAGCCCGGCGAACCAGGTGCGCTCGATGGCGAGACCGGTGTCGATGTCGGCCTCCAGCCCCTGGTCGACGGCCTCCTTCGCGGCGCGCAGCGCGATCGCGGGGCCCTGCGCCAGCCGGGCGGCCCAGGCGTGCGCCTGCTCGTAGACCTCGGCGGCCGGGACGACCCGGTCGACCAGACCGAGCGTCAGCGCCTCGTCCGCCTTGACCATCCGGCCGGTGAAGATGAGGTCCTTGGCGCGGGAGGGCCCGATCAGCCGGGACAGGCGCTGGGTGCCGCCCGCGCCGGGGATCAGGCCGAGCAGGATCTCCGGCTGGCCCAGCTTCGCGTTGTCGGCGGCGATCCGGTAGTCGGCGCAGAGCGCGAGCTCGCAGCCGCCGCCCAGCGCGTAGCCCGTGATCGCGGCCACGACGGGCTTGGGGATGCGGGCGATCGCGGTGAAGGAGTCCTGCAGGGCGCGCGACCGCTTGACCATGGCCGCGTGGTCCATGACCTGCATCTCCTTGATGTCCGCGCCGGCCGCGAACACCTTCTCGCCGCCGTAGAGGACGACCGTCCGCACGTCGTCGCGGTCGGTCGCCTCCTGGGCCAGCTCGCGCAGCCGGTCCTGGACGGCGATGTCCAGCGCGTTCATCGGGGGACGGTCGAGGCGGATCGTGCCGACGCCGTCGGCGACTTCGAGGTTCACAGTCATGCAAGGAAGGTTAGCGGCCGTTAACGGCGCGGGACCCGGTGCTGTTGCTCACAGCACCGGGTCCCGGTCGTGCGGGGGTCGCCGCGCGGGGCGGCTACGCGAGGGCTACGCGATCCACTCCGACCAGTCCATGTTCCAGCCGTTGAGGCCGTTGTCCGGCTTGATCTGCTTGTCCTTGGAGTTCTTCACGATGACGACGTCGCCGATGATCGAGCGGTCGAAGAACCAGGCCGCCGGGGTCGAGCTGTCGCCCGCGCCGCGGGCGTCCTCCAGGCCGACGCAGCCGTGGCTGACGTTCGTGGAGCCGAAGGTGGACGACGAGGCCCAGTAGTTGCCGTGCACGAAGGTGCCGGAGGTCGACAGGCGCATCGCGTGCGGCACGTCCTTGATGTCGTACTCGCCGCCGAAGCCGACGGTGGCGCCGTTCATGCGGGTCACCTTGTACTTCTCGCTGATGACCATCTGACCGTTGTACGTGGTCGTGGACGGGGCGCCCGCGGTGATCGGCAGGGTCTTGATGATCGCGCCGTCGCGCTCGACCTTCATCGTCTTGGCGCTCGCGTCGACGGTGGAGACCTGGCGGCGGCCGATGGTGAAGGTGATCGTCTTCTTCTGCTTGCCGTAGACGCCCGGGCGGCCCTCGACGCCGTCCAGGTTGAGGTGCACGGTCACCTTGGTGCCCGCGGCCCAGTACTGCTCCGGGCGGAAGTCGAGGCGGTCGTTGCCGAACCAGTGGCCCTCGATCCGCACGGCCGGCTCGGCCGTCACCTTGATGGCCTTCTCGACGGCCTCGGGGTCGGTGATGCCCCGGGTGAAGTTGATGGACACCGGCATGCCGACGCCGACGGTCGAACCGTCCTCCGGCGTGTACTGGCCGATGAAGGTGTTCTTCGGGACCAGCGTGGTGAAGGTGGTGTCCTTCGCCGACTCGCGGCCCTCGGAGTCCTTCGCGATCGCGTGGACCTTGTACTGCGTGGCGGCGGCCAGGTGGGCGGTGGGCGACCAGCTGGCGCCGTCCGCCGCGATCCTGCCCTCGACCGGGGTGCCCTTGGAATCGGCGACCGTGACCGTGGTCAGCTTGCCCTGCTCCGCGGTGACCTTGAGCGCCCCGCTGGTGGCGACGGCGTCGGCGCCGTCCTTCGGAAGGATCGTCACGACCGCCTGCGAGGCGGCGTTGTCCTGCTTGCCGCCGCCCTGGGCCGCCGGGCCCTGGCCGCCCGTGCCGCCGGCGGTCCCGCCGCCGCCGCAGGCGGTGAGCACCAGGAGCATCGCCCCCGCCGCCAGCGCCTGCAGCCGGACGCCCCCGCGTCGCCGGCCGCGACGCGCGGTCGCCCCTACCGATGCCCCCGATATCGGCTGCCCGTTCACTGTGGTTCGTCTCCCCTCGCACGGCCTGGCAACCGCCACGGCCCCGCCCCCGTGCGCATCCGATCGCGCACACAGCGCTAGATAATCACACCGCAGGACACGAAAGTTCCTCGTGAATGTCACTGTTCAGTCCCAGTCGACGTGCTAGGAAGCACCTCGGGGGCGGCGGGGCGGGAGGGGCGCGGCGTCACTCCAGCGCGGAGCCCGCCCGCCACCGGCCCCAGTCGAGGTTCCAGCCCCCGAGGCCGTTGTCGGGAGCGACCTCCTTGTCACGGGAGTTGACCACCTCGACCACGTCGCCGACGAGGGTCCGGTCGAAGAACCAGCCCGCCGGGGAGTCCGGACTGCCGCCCTTGTCGTCGCGCAGGCCCACGCAGCCGTGGCTGACGTTGGCCGAGCCGAAGGTGGAGGCCGGCGCCCAGTAGTTGCCGTGCAGGAAGGTGCCCGAGTCGGTGAGCCGCATCGCGTGCGGCACGTCCTTGATGTCGTACTCGCCGCCGAAGCCGACGGTCCGGCCGTCCATCCGCGTCACGTCGTACAGCTCCGTGACGACCATCTTGCCGTTGTACGTGGTGGTCTTCGGCGCCCCCGCGGTGACCGGCACGGTGGCCAGGAGCTCCCCGTCCCTGCGGACCTCCATGGTGTGCGCGGCGGCGTCGACCACCGACACCTGGGAGCGGCCGACGGTGAAGCCGACGGTCTTGCGCTGGATGCCGTAGACGCCGGGCGCCCCCTCGACGTCCCGCAGGCCCAGCTCGACGGTGACCTTCGTGCCGGGCCGCCAGTAGGCCGCGGGCCGGAAGTCGAGCCGCTCGTCGCCGAACCAGTGGCCGACCACCTCCACCGGCGGCACCGAGGTGACGCGGATGGCCCGCTCGACCGCGGCCCGGTTCTCGACCGGGCGGCTGAAGCCGAAGGAGACGATCATGCCGGTGCCGACCGTGGAACGGTTCTCGGGCTTGAAGTAGCCGATGAACCGGCTCTCCGGCACCACCGTGGTGAAGGTGGTGTGCCGCGCCGACCGGCGGCCGTGCGCGTCCAGCGCCACCGCGTCCACGCTGTACTTCGCGGACAGCGCGAGCCGGCCGCCCTCCCGGGGCCGCCACCGCAGCCCGTCCGCGGAGATCTCGCCGGCCACCCGGATCCGCTGGGCGTCCTCGACCTGGACGACCGTCACCCGCTCCAGCCGGCCGCTGTCGACCCGCACCTCCAGCGGGCCCTCCGGCGGCACCGCCCGGCTGCCGTCCTCCGGACTGATCCGGATGACGTCCCCGGGGGCCCTGGCCTTGCCCGGGAGGGAGATGTCGATGCCGCGTCCGCCGTCGGCGCCCGTGCAGCCCGCCAGGCCGGCGATCAGTCCCGCGACCGCCAGCGCGTGCCTCGTCCGCTTCCATACTCGGTTCACGCCCGGCCCAACGACGGCCACCCTCCAGGGGAAACGTGCGTGCGGGTCATGTTGGGAGCACGGCGGCGCGGGCAGAACAGGGGGAGGAACACCCGCGGGAGCGGCGGCCGGGACGCCGCCGCTCCCGCGGGACAAGGGCCCGACGAGCCGCGGGAGGCCGGGACGGTGTCGAGCGCAGCCGAGCAGGAGGCGGTACACGAGCATGCCCTGGAGCGGGCCGGGCCACCCGTGTGGCCGGGGACCCCGACCCCGCTCGGCGCCCGGTGCCGGGTCGGCCCCGGCGGCGTCGCGGGCACCAACTTCGCCCTCTGGGCGGGCGGCGCGGAGGCCGTGGAGCTATGCCTCTTCGACGCCGACGGCACGGAGCGGCGGCTGGCCCTGTCCGAGCTGACCCACGAGATCTGGCACGGCTTCGTGCCCGGGACGGGCCCCGGGCAGCGGTACGGCTACCGGGTCCACGGGCGCTGGGACCCGTGGACGGGAGCCCGCTGGAACCCGTCGAAGCTGCTCCTCGACCCGTACGCGCGGGCCGTCGACGGCGACTTCGGGGCGCTGCCCCCGGAGGCGTACGGGCACGTGCGGGACTGGCCTCAGCAGCACGTGGCCGACACCGTCCGCGACGACCGGGACTCCGCCCCGTTCGTCCCGAAGGGGGTCGTCGTCCACGACGACGACGACTGGGCGGACGACCGCAGGCCGAAGACGCCCTGGCAGGACTCGGTCATCTACGAGGTGCACGTCAAGGGCTTCACGCGGCGGCACCCGGGCATCCCCGAGCACCTGCGGGGGACCTACGCGGGGCTCGCGCACCCGGCGGCGATCGAGCACCTCACCGGTCTCGGCGTGACCGCGGTGGAGCTGCTGCCGGTCCACCAGTTCGCGCACGAGGACCACCTCCTGCGGCGCGGCCTGCGCAACTACTGGGGCTACAACTCGCTCGGCTACTTCGCCCCGCACGCCGGCTACTCCTCGTCGGGGACGGCGGGGCAGCAGGTCGGCGAGTTCAAGCGGATGGTGCGGGCGCTGCACGCGGCCGGCATCGAGGTCATCCTCGACGTCGTCTACAACCACACGGCAGAGGCGGGCGAGCTCGGCCCCACCCTCTCCCTGAAGGGCATCGACAACCGCGGCTACTACCGGCTGCAGTCCGACGCCCGGCGCTACGCGGACTACACGGGCTGCGGCAACACCCTGCACGTGGTGCAGCCGCAGGTGCTGCGGCTCATCACCGACTCGCTGCGCTACTGGGTGACGGAGATGGGCGTCGACGGCTTCCGCTTCGACCTGGCGGCGGCCCTCGCCCGCTCCATGCACGACGTCGACATGCTCTCGCCGTTCCTCGCCGTCATCGCCCAGGACCCGGTGCTGCGCCGGGTCAAGCTCATCGCCGAGCCCTGGGACGTCGGCAACGGCGGCTACCAGGTCGGCGCGTTCCCCCCGCTGTGGACCGAGTGGAACGACCGCTACCGGGACGCGGTGCGGGACTTCTGGCGCGGGGCGCTGCCCGACGTCCGGGACCTCGGCTACCGGCTCTCCGGCTCCAGCGACCTGTACGCCTGGGGCGGGCGGCGGCCGTACGCCTCCGTCAACTTCGTCACCGCCCACGACGGCTTCACCCTCCGGGACCTGGTCACCTACGAGCGCAAGCACAACGAGGCCAACGGGGAGGGCAACCGCGACGGCACCCACGACAACCGCTCCTGGAACTGCGGGACCGAGGGCGAGACCGACGACCCGGGGACCAACGCGCTGCGCCTGCGCCAGCAGCGCAACCTGCTCACCACCCTGCTGCTCTCCACCGGGGTGCCGATGCTGGTCTCCGGCGACGAGATGGGCCGCACCCAGGGCGGCAACAACAACGCCTACTGCCAGGACAACGAGATCGGCTGGCTCGACTGGTCCCTGCCGGAGGACCCCGGCCGGGCCGGGCTCCTCGCCCTGACCCGCCGGCTCCTCGCGCTGCGCCACCGCCACCCGGTGCTGCGCCGCCGCGCCTTCTTCTCCGGCCGCCCGCAGCGCGCCGACGGGCTGCGGGACCTGGCGTGGTTCACGGCCGAGGGCGCCGAGATGACCGAGCCCGACTGGTACGCCCCCACCGCCACGCTCGGTCTCTACCTGTCGGGCCGGGACATCCCCGGCCGGGACGAGCGGGGCGAGCGGATCACCGACGACAGCTTCCTCGCCGTGCTCCACGCGGGCTCCCGCCCGCTGGAGTTCCGCCTCCCGGGGCCGCCCTGGGCGGCGTCGTACGCCCTCGTCGTCGACACCGCGCGGGACGACCAGGAGCACGCCCCGGACACCCGGCACGAGGGCGGCGCCACGATCACGGTCGCCGCGCGGTCGACGGTCCTGCTGCGGGTCGAGGGGTGAACGCTCCCGCCCGGCCACCACGGCGCGACGGCGGTGGCCGGGCGGAGCGAGGGTGCCCGTCCCTGTGGGCCGGGGCGCGGTCCACAGGGGCACCCGTGCGGTGCACCGTCCTCAGCCCCCGTCCGACGGTCCACGCACCCGATCAGTGTCGTGTGCCGCCCGCCCCCGTCCTTGGCGTGCGGCGCACGATTCCTTGACCCTGCGCGCAGCCGCGGCGCGGGGCGGCGGGAAAACCGGATGAGACGGTCAGGGGCGAACCGTAAGGTCGGACCTGATGCCCGAGAATCCTGTGCCCCCAGCGAACCCCTCCGACCACCGCGAACGTTCGGCGGTGCGCGTGCTGCTGCGCCTGTGGCCGTACGTGCGGCCGGTGCGGGGACGGTGGTTCGCGGCGGCGGTCGTCGCGATCGTCGCGTCCTGTCTGTCGCTCGTGATCCCGCTCGTGCTGAAGTGGATGGTCGACGGGCCCATCACGGACCGCGACCCGGGCGGGGTGTGGCGGGGCGCGCTCTACCTGCTGCTGCTCGGCGTGGCCGAGGCCGTGCTCTTCGGCTTCCGGCGCTGGCTGGTGGCGCGGCCGCTGTCCGGGGTCGAGGCGGGGATGCGGGCGGACCTGTACCACCGGCTCCAGCGGCTGCCGATCGCCTTCCACGACCGCTGGGCGTCCGGGCAGCTGCTGTCGCGCGGGACGACGGACCTCATGCTGGTCCGGATGTTCCTGGCGTTCCCGCTGACGTTCCTGCTGGTCAACACGGTGACGATCCTCGCGGGCTGTGCGCTGCTGCTCGCCCAGGACTGGTCGCTCGGCCTGGTGCTCCTGACACCCGTGGTGCCGCTGGTGATCGTCTGCTCCCTCTTCGAGACCCGGTACGGAGTGGTCGCGCGCCGGGCCCAGGACCAGGTCGGCGACCTGACGACGGTCGTGGAGGAGAGCGTCCTCGGCATCCGGATCGTCAAGGGCTTCGGCCGGCACCGCAGCCAGGCGGAGTCCTTCCGGTCGCTCTCGGAGCGGCTGCGGGGCACCGAGCTGGCCAAGGCCCGGCTGCTCGCGATGATCTGGGCGGTCATCACCGTCGTCCCGGAACTGGCGATCGGGGCGGCCCTCGTCCTCGGCACCGTGCAGGTCGCCGACGGCGACCTGTCGGCCGGCACGCTCGTCGCCTTCCTGTCGACGGCGCTGGCGCTGCGCTGGCCGGTGGAGTCGATCGGCTTCCTCCTCGCGATGACCCAGGAGGCGGTCACCGCCACCGAGCGGTACTTCGAGGTGATGGACGCCGAGGTGGAGCCCGGTACCGCCGGCGCCGCGGCCGGGACCCCGGCCACCCCGGCCGGGGGCGACGGCGGGGTGCGGTTCGAGGGCGTGACGTTCCGCTACCCGGACGCGCCCGGGGACGCACCGCCGGTCCTCGACGGCGTCGACCTCCACATCCGGCCCGGCGAGACCCTCGCCCTGGTCGGCGGCACCGGGTCCGGCAAGACGACGCTGACCGCGCTCGTCCCCCGGCTGCACGAGACGACCGGCGGCCGGATCCTGCTGGACGGCGAGGACATCGCCCTGATGGAGCGGGACCGGCTGCGGTCCCTGGTCTCCATGGCCTTCGAGGAACCGACCCTGTTCTCCGCGAGCGTCGGGGACAACGTCCTGATGGGCGCCGGGAGCACGGCCGGCGAGCCGGAGCTGCGGCGCGCCCTGGGCGTGGCGCAGGCGGACGCCTTCGTCGACCGGATGCCCGAGGGCGTCGCCACCCAGGTCGGCGAGCAGGGCCTGAGCCTCTCGGGCGGCCAGCGCCAGCGGCTCGCCCTCGCGCGGGCGGTCGTCGGCCGGCCCCGGTTCCTCGTCCTCGACGACCCGCTGTCGGCGCTCGACGTGCACACCGAGGCCCGGGTGGAGGCCGCCCTGCGCGAGGTCCTGCGGGACACCACGGCCCTGGTCGTGGCGCACCGCCCGTCGACGGTGATGCTCGCCGACCGGGTCGCGCTGCTCTCCCGGGGCAGGATCGCGGCGGTCGGCACCCACCAGGAACTGCTGCGGAGCAGCGCGGAGTACGCCTGGCTGATGTCCGGCGAGAAGACGGCCCGGGAGGGGCGATGACGGACACCACGCTCGAGAAGAAGCCCGCGGAGACGGCGGCCGCCCCGCCGTCCGATCCCTTCGACCGGGACGACCTGCCCGCGCCGCCCGGCGCGACCGGCGCGCTCCTGCGGTCGCTGCTCGCCGCCCACCGGACCCGGGTGGCGTGCGCCGCGCTCGTCCTGCTGGTCAAGGAGGCCGCCGTCCAGGCGGGCCCGCTGCTGGTCGCGTACGCCATCGACCGGGGCGTGCCGGCGTTCCGTGCCGGGGACCACGGTCCCGTGGTGGCGGTGGCGGTCGGCTACCTCCTGTGCGCGGCCCTGTCGGGTCTCCTGCAGTACGTCTTCGTGCGCGGGGCCGCCCGGGTCAACCAGGACGTGCTGCTCGACCTGCGCGGCCGGATCTTCCGCCACGCCCAGGTGCTGAGCGTCGACTTCCACGAGCGCTACACCTCGGGCCGGCTGATCTCCCGCTCCACCACCGACGTCGAGTCGCTGCGCGAGCTGCTCTCCGAGGGCCTCCAGGAACTGATCGGCGTCGTCCTCTCCTTCGTCTCCATCTCCGTCGTGCTGCTCTGGCTCGACCTGGGCATCGGCGCGGTGGCCGTCCTCTCCTTCGCGCCGCTGTACCTGCTGGTCGGCAGCTACCGGCGGCGGGTGGGCGAGGTCTACACGCACCGGTCGACGGCGATCGCCGGTGTGATCGTGAAGTTCGCGGAGACGATGAACGGCATCCGCCCGGTCCGTGCCTTCCGCCGCGAGGAGGCCAACGACGCCGAGTTCGCGGTGCTCAACCGCCGCCACGAGCGCAGCAACGGCGACGCCCTGCTGGAGATGGCCCGCTACGTCGTCGGCTCCCGCCTGGTCGCGAACACGGCCGTGGCGGGCATGTGCCTCTGGGGCGCCTACCGGGTCGCCGGGGGCTCGCTCGAACTGGGCGTGCTGGCGGCGGCCGTGCTCTACATGCGGCGCCTGTACGACCCGATCGACCGCCTCGGCATGTTCCTCAACTCCTACGAGTCGGCCGCCGCCTCCCTCGCGAAGATCGCCGGTCTGCTCGCCCAGGAGCCCGGCGTGCCCGAGACGACGGCGCCCCGGCCGCTGCCCCCGCGCACCGGCGAGCCCGGCCGCGAGGTCGTCTTCGACGGGGTCCGCTTCGCCTACCGGACGGGCGGCGAGGTGCTCCCCCGCTTCGACCTGACGATCCCGGCGGGGCAGACGGTGGCGGTCGTCGGTGCCACGGGCGCGGGCAAGTCGACGCTCGCCAAGCTCCTCGCCCGCTTCTACGACCCGACCGACGGCCGGGTCCTCCTCGACGGCGTCGACCTGTGCGACCTCGCCACGCCCGACCTGCGGCGCGGGGTCGTCATGGTCACCCAGGAGGCCTTCCTCTTCTCGGGGACGGTCGCCGAGAACATCGCGATCGGCCGCCCGGACGCCACCCGCGCCGAGATCGAGGCGGCGGCCGCGGCCATCGGGGCGCACGACTTCATCGCCGGCCTGCCCGACGGGTACGACACCGACGTCCGCAAGCGGGGCGGACGCATCTCCGCCGGCCAGCGCCAGCTGGTGGCCTTCGCGCGGGCCCTGCTCGCCGACCCGGCCGTCCTCATCCTGGACGAGGCCACCAGCTCCCTGGACGTCCCCGGCGAGCGGGCCGTCCAGCGGGCGATGGACACCGTCCTCGCGGGGCGTACCGCCGTCGTCATCGCCCACCGCCTCTCCACCGTCGAGGTCGCCGACCGCGTCCTCGTCATGGAGTCCGGCCGCATCGTCGAGGACGGCCCGCCGTCCGTCCTGGTCTCGGGTGACGGACACTACGCGGGCCTCCACCAGGCCTGGCGCGACAGCCTGGTGGGCTGAGCCCGGCCGACGGGGACGTCCCCGCCGGCCGCGCCGGTGTCAGCCGAGGGTCGCGATGACGGCGCCGACCAGCCCCAGGAAGAGGCCGCCCGGCACCAGGAAGCCACCCAGGACCCGGAAGAAGACCGGCGTGACCCGGGAGGGTTCGAGGAGGGCCAGGTCTCCCGTGCGGGCGGCGGTCACGGCCCGTACCGCGTTGCGGCGCTCCGCGGCCCGGTCGGCCGCCCCGCGCAGGTTGAAGAGGAACATCGCCCCCCATCCCGCGCAGGCGACGCCCATCGCCGCGATCACGATCCCCACCACCATCGTCCGTCCTCCCCTGGTCCGCCGGGCGCGTGCCCGGCCGAAGGACTGTGCCACTGGCACACGGCCCGGGGCAAGGGAGTTCAGGAGTCCGTCCGGCGGGTCCGCAGCAGGGCCACGGAGAGGACGGCCGCCAGGACCATGAGGAGGGCGGCGCCGACGGCCGCGCCGCCCATGGCCCGTACGAAGGCGGTGCGCGCCGCGTCGAGGACGGCCGGGGCCGCGCCGAGCGCGCCGCCGAGGGTCTCCCGGGCGGCGGCGGGGGCGGAGGCGGGCATGCCCGCGGTGTACACGGCGGCGCCGACGGAGCCGAGGACGGCCATGCCCAGGGCGCCGCCCAGCTCCTGGCCCGACTCCATGACGGCGGCGGCGGAGCCGGCGCGCTCGGGGGGAGCGGCGCCGAGGGCGAGCTCGTTGGCGAGGGTCATGGCGGAGACGAGTCCGGCGGCGTAGACGGCGCTCGCCACCAGGACGCACCAGAAGGGCGTGGCACGGTCGACGGCGGCGAGCCAGGCGAATCCGGCGGCGGAGACGAGGAAGCCGCCGCCCATCACGTGGGCGCGGTCGAGGGTCCTGGCGAGCACGGCGGCCGTGGGGGCGGCGACGAGGACTCCTCCGGTGGGCACCAGGCTCCAGAGGGCGGCCTCCAAGGGGCTCTGGCCGAGGACGGACTGGAGGTACTGGGTGAGGAAGACGGCGAAGCCGACCGTGGCGGCCATGGCGAGCAGGTTGACGAGGGCGGAGCCGCCGTAGGCGCGGTTCCGGACGAGCCGCAGGTCGACCATGGGGTGGTCGAGGCGGGCCTGGCGGCGCACGAAGACGACGGCGACGGCGAGGCCCGCGGCGACGGAGGCGGCCGGCACGGGCGCCCAGCCGTCCTGGGCGAGTTCCTTGACGCCGTGGATGACGGGGAGCAGCGCCGCGAGCGAGAGGCCGCCGCTCAGCAGGTCGAACCGGCCGCCGGCCGCTCCCCGGGACTCCGGGAGGAGGGGGCCGAGGGCGAGGAGGAGCGCCATGGCGGGGAGGTTGAGGAGGAAGACCGAGCCCCACCAGAAGTGTTCGACGAGCGCGCCGCTGACGACCGGGCCGAGGGAGATGCCGCTCGCCATGACGGAGGTCCACAGGGTGACGGCCTTGGCGCGCTGGGCCGGGTCGGGGAAGAGCGTGCGGATGAGGGCGAGGGTGGCGGGCATGAGGCAGGCGCCGCCGACGCCGAGGAGGGCGCGGGCGGCGATGAGCGCGCCGGGGGTGTGGGCGTACGCGGCGGCGACGGAGGCGACGCCGAAGAGGGCGGCGCCGCCGAGGAGCGTCCGGCGGCGGCCGACGCGGTCGCCGAGCGCGCCCATGGTGACGAGCAGTCCGGCGAGGACGAAGCCGTAGGTGTCGAGGATCCAGAGCTGTTCGGTGGCGCCGGGGCGGAGGTCGGCGCTGATGGCGGGGAGGGCGAAGTAGAGGACGGAGACGTCCATGGAGACGAGGAGCAGCGGCAGCATGAGGACGCCGAGGGCGGTCCATTCGCGGCGTCCGGCGCGGGGCGGCCCGGTGGTGGGCCCGGGCTCTGCGGTGAGTGTCATGCGGTGAAGGAAGCAGCCGCCCCGCGTACGGCGCCACTCCCGCCCTAGTGCACCGGTGCACAGCGTCAAGAGGCCGCAGTTCACCGGGGCGTACACCGTCTCAGGTGCACTAGTACACTGCCCGCCGTGACGAACCGCCCGCCCTATCTCGCCATCGCCGCCGAGCTCCGCCGCCGCATCCGCGCCGGCGAGCTGTCCCCGGGCGACCGGGTGCCGTCGACGCGGGCCGTGACCCGTGAGTGGGGCGTGGCGATGGCGACGGCGACCAAGGCCCTGGCGGTGCTGCGCCAGGAGGGTCTGGTGCGGGCCGAGCCGGGGGTGGGCACGGTGGTGGTGGCCCCGGTGGATCCGGACGCGGCGCCGCTGTCGCGGGAGCGGCTGGTGACCGCCGCGCTCGCCCTCGCGGACGCCGAGGGACTGGGCTCGCTGACGATGCGGCGGGTGGCGTCGGCCCTGGGGGTGTCGACGATGACGCTCTACCGCCACGTGCCGGGGAAGGCGGAGCTGGTGAGGCTGATGGCGGACGCGGCGTGCGCGGAGGTGCCGTTGGGGCCGGTGCCGGCGGACTGGCGGACCGGTCTGGAGCGGGGGGCCCGGTGGCTGCGCGGGGTGTACGCCCGGCACCGGTGGATGGCGCACGCGATGGCGTCGTTCACGCGGCCGGTGGCGACGCCGCACGCGATGGCGTACACGGAGTGGGTGCTGCGGGCGATGCGGGGCACCGCGCTGTCGCACGCGGACAAGCTCCACGCCCATCTGCTGATCTTCGCCTTCGTCCAGGGCCTGTCGATGGCGGACGACCTGGAGGAGCAGGCGCGCCAGGACACGGGCATCTCCGACGGCGAGTGGATGGAACAGAATGAGCCACGCTTCGACGCGATCCAGGCGGGCGGCTCGTACCCCGAGCTGACCATCGTCACGGAGGGCGGCGGCTTCGGTCTCGACCTTGAGGCGCTCTTCGAATTCGGGCTCGGGCGAACGCTGGACGGCATCGCGTCCATGATCGACGAAACGTCCGGTTAACGAACACGGACGTACGGGCAGCGGACGATTTTTGGCCAACTTGCCGACGCGCTCCTGACAGGTCCCCGTCATTCCTGTCACTCTCTCCCCGGCTCTTCGCATCAATGTTCAGCGCTTCACCCGAACGTGCTCCACAGCTCTCCTTGCTCCGCCCGGACGGGCTCACCCCAGTCCGCCGGTACCCCCCTCGCATAAGGAGTCTGCGTGAGATCCACGCCCAGCCGCCGTGCCACCGCGACCGGCGCCCTGATCGCCGCCGCCGCGATGCTCACCCTCGGCGTCCAGTCCGGCCCGGCCGCGGCCGACACCTTCGCCGCCGCCCCGCAGGCGCTCTCCGCCGGCAAGGCCAACCCCGGCAAGCTCCCGGCCGACCTCTCCCCCGCCCAGCGCGCCGCGCTGATCAAGGCGGCGGACGCCGACAAGGCCGCCACGGCCAAGTCCCTCGGCCTCGGCGCCCAGGAGAAGCTCGTCGTCCGCGACGTGGTCCAGGACCGCGACGGCACGACCCACACGCGCTACGAGCGCACCTACGCCGGACTCCCCGTCCTCGGCGGTGACCTGATCGTCGCCGAGTCCAAGGCCGGCGCCACCACCGCGGTCACCAAGTCCTCGCGCGCCGAGCTGAAGAACGTCGACCTCAGCGCCGACGTCGCCCCGGCCGCCGCCGAGAAGCAGGCCGTGGGCCTCGCCGCCGCGGAGGGCTCGAAGAAGGCCGCCGCCGACCGCGCCCCGCGCAAGGTCGTGTGGATGGCCCAGGGCGCCCCCGTCCTCGCGTACGAGACCGTCGTCGGCGGCCTCCAGCACGACGGCACGCCCAACGAGCTGCACGTCGTGACGGACGCGAAGTCCGGCGCGAAGCTCTTCGAGTGGCAGGCGATCGAGACCGGCGTCGGCAACACGATGTACAGCGGCCAGGTGACCCTCGGCACCGCGCCCTCGTACACGCTGACCGACACCGGCCGCGGCAACCACAAGACGTACGACCTCAACGGCGGTACGTCGGGCACCGGGACGCTGTTCAGCAACACCACGGACACCTGGGGCAACGGTCTCGCGTCCAACCGCGCCACGGCCGGCGCCGACGCCCACTACGGCGCCGCGCTCACCTGGGACTACTACAAGAACGTGCACGGCCGCTCCGGCATCCGCGGTGACGGCGTCGGCGCGTACTCCCGGGTCCACTACGGCAACGCGTACGTCAACGCGTTCTGGTCCGACTCCTGCTTCTGCATGACCTACGGCGACGGGTCCGGCAACACCAAGCCCCTCACCTCCATCGACGTGGCCGCGCACGAGATGACGCACGGCGTCACCTCCAACACCGCCGGCCTGGTCTACAGCGGCGAGTCCGGCGGCCTCAACGAGGCCACCTCGGACATCTTCGCGGCGGCGGTCGAGTTCTACGCCAACAACGCCAACGACAAGGGCGACTACCTCGTCGGCGAGAAGATCGACATCCGCGGCAACGGCACCCCGCTGCGCTACATGGACAAGCCGAGCAAGGACGGCTCGTCCAAGGACTCGTGGTACTCGGGCATCGGCTCCATCGACGTCCACTACTCCTCGGGCCCGGCGAACCACTTCTTCTACCTGCTCTCCGAGGGCAGCGGCGCCAAGACCGTCAACGGCGTGAACTACGACTCGCCGACCTCCGACGGCCTGCCGGTCACCGGCATCGGCATCGACAAGGCCCGCCTGATCTGGTTCAAGGCGCTCACCACCAAGTTCGGCTCCTCGACCAACTACGCCGGCGCCCGCACGGGCACCGTCGCGGCGGCCACCGAGCTGTACGGCGCCGGCAGCCCCGAGGTCACGGCCGTCGAGAACGCCTGGGCCGCCATCAACGTCGGCACCCGTCCCGGCGGCGGCAACCCCGGCGGCAAGGTCTTCGAGAACACCGCCGACGTGACCATCCCGGACTCCCCCGGAGCCGCGGTCACCTCGACGGTCAACGTCACCGGCGTCACCGGCAACGCCCCGAGCAACCTCGCCGTCGGCGTGGACATCATCCACACCTACCGCGGTGACCTCGTGGTCGACCTCGTCGCCCCCGACGGCTCGGTCTACAGCCTGAGCAACCGCTCCGGCGGCAGCGCCGACAACATCCAGCAGACCTTCACCGTCAACGCCTCCTCCGAGGTCGCCAACGGTGCCTGGAAGCTCCGCGTCCAGGACAAGGCCGGCGCCGACACCGGCTACATCAACAGCTTCAAGCTGACCTTCCCGTAAGCCGGAAGGCCCGCACGGCCTGAAGTGACAGGACGGACGCCCGGAGGGACCCCCCTCCGGGCGTCCGCGCGTCTGCCTACCCTGGACCGCATGATCAGGGTGCTGCTGGCCGACGACGAGACGATGATCAGGGCCGGGGTCCGGGCGATCCTCGCCACCGACCCCGGGATCGAGGTGGTCGCCGAGGCCGGCGACGGCCACGAGGCGGTCGCCCGCGCCCTGGAGCACCGGCCCGACGTCGTCCTCCTCGACATCCGGATGCCCCGCCTCGACGGCCTCGGCGCCGCCGACGAGCTGCGCAGGACCCTGCCGGACGCGGCCGTCGTCATGCTCACCACCTTCTCCGAGGACGCGTACATCGCGCGGGCGCTCGGCAGCGGCGTCAGCGGCTTCCTGCTGAAGTCCGGCGACCCCCGCGAACTCATCGCCGGCGTCCGGGCGGTGGCCCGGGGCGGCGCCGCCCTCTCCCCGACCGTCGCCCGCCGCGTCATCGACACCCTCGGCGGCGAGCGGTTCACCCGCTCCGCCGACGCGCGGGAGCGCCTCGCGCCGCTCACCGGCCGCGAACGGGAGGTCGTCGCCCTGCTCGGCGCGGGACTGTCCAACCAGGAGATCGCGGCCCGTCTGCACGTCGTCGAAGGCACCGTCAAGGCCCACGTCAGCGCCGTCCTGGCCCGGCTCGGCCTGCGCAACCGGGTCCAGCTCGCGGTCCTCGCCCACGAGGCGGGCGTCGTCGCCGGGGACACCGGTGCGTGAGCGCCTCTTCGACCTGGGCCTGTGGCTGCTGCTCTGCGTCCCGGTCCTGCTGCAGTCCGACCCGGACGACGGCGGGAGCTGGCCGCTGGTCGCCGCAGGGGTGGCCGTCCTCGGCGTGTGCGTCGCGGTCTCCCGCCGGTGGCCGCTGCTGCCGCTCGCCCTCACCGTCGCGGCGAGCCTGCCCGCCTCCCCCGAACTCTTCACCCCCTCGTACAGCCTGGCCCTGCTCGCCTTCGGCTACCTCGCGGGACGGCGCCGGGAGCACACCCGGGCGGCGCTGTGGCTCTTCGGCGCGGTCGCCGCGGCGGGCCTGCTCCTGACCCTGGTCACCCGCACCTCGCTCGGGCAGTGGTTCACCCTGCTGCTCGCGCTGGCGCTGGCCGTGGTCGCCCCCTGGCTGATCGGGCGGTACATGCGCCAGTACGACCGGCTGGTGCGCAGCGGCTGGGAGCTGGCCGACCGGATGGAGCGCGAACAGGCGGCCGTCGCCGACCGGGAGCGGCTGCGGGAGCGGTCCCGGATCGCCGGCGACATGCACGACTCCCTCGGCCACGACCTGGCGCTGATCGCGGTCCGCGCGGGGGCCCTGGAGGTCGACCCGGCTCTGGGACCCGGCCGGCAGCACGCGGCGGGCGAGCTGCGGCGGGCGGCCGCGGACGCGACGGCCCGGCTGCGGGACATCATCGGCGTCCTGCGCGAGGACGGCGCCGCCGCGCCCACGGTCCCGCCCGGCGAGACCGTCGCCGAACTGGTCGCCCGGGCCCGCGCGTCGGGCATCGGCGTCACCCTCGCCACCCCGGTGCCCGTCCTGCCGGGGATGCCCGGCCTCGCCCTGCACCGGGTCGTGCAGGAGGGCCTCACCAACGCGGCGAAGCACGCCCCCGGGGCCGCCGTCACGGTCGCCGTCGCCGAGGACGGCCCGGCCGTGCGGGTCCGCGTGTCCAGCGGACCCGCCGCCGGGACCGCCGGCACGGAGCCCGCCTCGGGCGGCACCGGACTCGTCGGGCTCGACGAGCGGGTGCGGCTCGCCGGCGGGAGCCTGACCCACCGGGTCGGCGCGGACGGCGGGTTCACCCTGGAGGCCGCCCTGCCCCGGAACCCGCCGGCCGAACCGCCGCCGGCCGCCCCGACCTCCGCGCGCGAGCTGGACCGGGCCCGCGCACAGGTGCGCAAGGGGCTCGCCCAGGCGATCTGGATCCCCCTCGCACTGCTCACCGCGCTGGGCGTGCTGATGGCCGGGGTGGCGCTGTGGACGCAGGCGCGGTCCTTCCTGGAGCCGGAGGACTACGCGCGGGTCCGGCTCGGGCAGTCGCTCGCGGAGCTCGCCGAGGACCTGCCGGACCGGCCGCTGGACGGGCCGCCGCAGCAGGCGCCCGCCGAGCCGCCGGGGATGCACGAGTGCCGGTACTACCGGTCCACGCTCCTCGCCGCGATCCCGGTGTACCGGCTGTGCTTCGTCGACGGGCACCTCGCCGACAAGGCCGAGGTGCCCGACTGACGCCGGATCTCCGAGTCAGGTCACCAGGGGGCGTCCTCCCGCCCGCGCCTACCGCAGGAGGACGCCGGCGCCCTCCGCCTTCGCCTCCGCCGGGAGGGCGACGAGGCCCGGTTCGGCGGGGTGGGCGAGGAGCGGGTGCGCGGGCAGGACGCGGACCGTGCAGCCGAAGGAGCCGGTCCGGTCGAGTTCCAGGGTGCCCGCGTAGGGCAGCCGGCCCTCCAGGTCGGGACCGCCGGCCGGCTTGAGGGTGACGGTCCGGGCGGCGGTCAGGGTGTCGTCGGCGTCGACCCGGCCGGTGACGGCCTGCACCTCGACGTCGTCGGGGCCGAGGGGGCCGAGCGCGACCCGGACGCGGACGACCGGGGTGGCGCCGAGCTCCGCGTCCGCGAGGTCGTCGGCGAGCCCGTCGCCGACCTCGACGTGGTCGACGGCCACCCGCGGCCAGCCCTCCCGGACCCGCGCCTTCCACGCGGCGAGGTCCCGCGCCCGGTCCGGGGTGAGCGCCCGGCGGGCCGCGCCGGCGGGGATGTACAGCCGCTCGACGTACTCGCGGACCATCCGGTCGGCGAGGACCTTCGGGCCGAGGTCGGCGAGGGTGCGCCGGACCATCGCCGTCCAGCCGGCCGGCACGCCGTCGGGACCCCGGTCGTAGAAACGGGGGGCGACCCGGCGTTCGATCAGCTCGTAGAGCGCGGCGGCCTCCAGGTCGTCACGCCGGTCCTCGTCCTCGGCGGCCGCCCCGTCGGCGGTCGGGATGGCCCAGCCGAAGTCCGGCTCGAACCACTCGTCCCACCAGCCGTCGAGTACGGAGAGGTTGAGGCAGCCGTTGAGGGCGGCCTTCATGCCGCTGGTGCCGCACGCCTCCAGGGGCCGCAGCGGGTTGTTGAGCCAGACGTCGCAGCCCGGGTAGAGGCCGCGGGCCATCTCCATGCCGTAGTCGGGCAGGAAGACGATCCGGTGCCGGACCCGCGGGTCGTCGGCGAACCGGACGAGCTCCTGGACGAGCCGCTTCCCGCCGTCGTCGGCGGGGTGCGCCTTCCCGGCGACGACGAGCTGCACGGGGCGCTCGGGGTGGAGCAGCAGCGACCGCAGCCGGTCCTTGTCGCGCAGCATCAGGGTGAGCCGCTTGTACGAGGGGACGCGGCGGGCGAAACCGATGGTGAGGACGTCGGGGTCGAGGACGGCGTCGGTCCAGCCGAGTTCGGCGGCGGCGGCGCCGCGCTGCCGCCAGGAGGCCCGCAGCCGCTCCCGTACGTCCGTGACCAGCCGTTCCCGCAGGGTGCGGCGCAGCTCCCACAGCTCGCGGTCGGTGGGGGCGTCACCGAGCCGCCCGACCTCGGGCGCGACCCAGGTGGGCGCGTGGACGCCGTTGGTGATCGAGCCGATCGGCACCTCCTCGGCGTCGAAGCCCGGCCAGAGCCCGGCGAACATGGCCCGGCTGACGGCCCCGTGGAGGGTGGAGACGCCGTTGGCCCGCTGGGCGAGCCGCAGGCCCATGGCGGCCATGTTGAAGACGCCGGGGTCGCCGCCGAGCGGGGTCTCGTCGCCGAGGGCGAGGACCCGGCCGGTGTCGACGCCCGGGAGCGCGCCGTCCTCGCCGAGGTGGCGGGCGACCAGGCTCCGGTCGAAGCGGTCGATGCCGGCGGGGACCGGGGTGTGGGTGGTGAACACGGTCCCGGCCCGGACGGTCTCCAGGGCGCTGTCGAAGTCCAGTCCCTCGCCCTGGAGTTCGCGGATGCGTTCGAGGCCGAGGAAACCGGCGTGGCCCTCGTTGCTGTGGAAGACCTCGGGGGCGGGGGTGCCGGTGAGCCGGCAGTAGGTGCGGACGGCGCGGACGCCGCCGATGCCGAGCAGCATCTCCTGGAGCAGCCGGTGCTCGCTGCCCCCGCCGTACAGCCGGTCGGTGACGCCGCGTTCGCCGGGGGCGTTCTCCTCGACGTCGGAGTCGAGCATGAGCAGCGGCACCCGGCCGACCCGCGCGATCCACAGGTGGGCGTGCAGGCTGCGGCCGCCGGGCAGCGCGAGGGTGATCCGGGCCGGGTCGCCGTCAGCCTCCCGCAGCAGGTGCACCGGCAGCTCGCCGGGGTCGAGGACGGGGTACTGCTCCTGCTGCCAGCCGTCGCGGCCGAGGGACTGGCGGAAGTAGCCGTGGCGGTAGAGCAGGCCGACGCCGATCAGCGGGACGCCGAGGTCGCTGGCGGCCTTGAGGTGGTCGCCGGCGAGGATGCCGAGCCCGCCGGAGTACTGGGGCAGGGCGGCGGCGACGCCGAACTCGGGCGAGAAGTAGGCGAGGGCGGCGGGGGCGTCCCCGGACCGGCCCTGGTACCAGCGGGGGGCGCGCAGATAGTCGTCGAGATCCTCGGCGGCGGTCCGCAGCCGGGCCAGGAACTCCGGGTCGGCGGCGAGCGCGGCGAGCCGGGGGGCCTCCAGGGCGCCGAGGATCCGCACGGGGTCGGCGCCGGCCGGCCCGTCGGGGGCGAGGGAGTCGAAGAGCGCCCGGGTGGGCTCGTGCCAGGACCAGCGCAGGTTGTGCGCGAGGTCGGCGAGGGGTCGAAGGGTGTCGGGGAGGACGGGACGCACGGTGAATCGACGGATTGCCTTCACGTTGTCCACCTTCGCAGGCGAGTACGGAGCGGAGCGGGCGCACCACGCTGTGCGTCCGGCGTGCCGCCGACGCTAGGTCACCCGGCGGCCGTGCCGCCACGGCGCACGGGGGCGCCCCGCGCCCGCCCGGACCGCCCCCGTCCCTCAGCGGGCGGCCACCCCGGCGGCGGCGCGGTGGTGGGTCGCGCGGCGCAGCATGGTGCGGTTCTCCTCGGTCAGGTCCAGGACCGTGCGGAGCAGCGCGGCCGGGGACCGAGGCGTCTCGGGGCGGGGCGCCCGGCGGACGACGCCGAGGTGGCGGGCCCGTAGCCCGGTGAGGATCCGCAGCACGCGGGCGAGTGCCTCGGCGGCCGGCCGGGCCGGGCCCGTCCCGCCGGACACCGCCAGCCTGGTCACCGCCGACACCCCGTCGCGGTGGCGGGCGTGGAACTCCCGCCAGGCCGGCAGGGCGTAGGGCACCTCCTCGGCGAGGACGGCGTCGTGCGCCGGGTCGGCGCGGTCGCAGGCCCACAGCGCCAGGTCGACCGGCCAGAGCGGCAGCGTGACGGCGGCCGGGCCGGGATGGGCGCGGTCTCCCACCTCGACCTCGGCGAGGTACGGGCGCAGGGTGAGGGCGACGTACTCGGGCGAGACCTCCGCGACGGTCCGCTCCATGGCGTCGGCGGTGGTGCGCAGCCGCCGGGCGATCCGGTCCAGGGCGCACGCGAAGCGCGCGTCGTCCGGTGCGAGCCGGGTCACCAGGGCGCAGTCGTCGAGCGTCGCGGACAGGACGGGGAGGACGGCGCGGCCGGCCTCCTGGACCCGCGCCTCCGCCGGATGCCCGGTGTACGAGCGGCGGCGCGGGCCGGCCGGGTTCCAGTCCGTGTAGTGGTGGACGGTGTCGCGGGGCACCATGTCGGTGCGGCGGGCCAGGATCTCCAGGACCGGCAGCGCCTCCGGCACCGCGGCGAGCGGCGGCGTCCCGTGCCGCCGCAGCGATCCCAGCAGGATGCCGAGGTCCCGCATCGCCGCCGCCGCGCCCCCGACGCTCCACAGCGCGGCGCGCTCCGGGTCGGGCACGAGGGCGCGGAGCGCCACCGTGAGGGCGGCGGCGTCGGCCCGCTCGTTCATCCGGGGGACCGCGGCGAGGAGCGCGTCGGCGCCCAGCGGGTCGGCGGCGCGGATCTCCTCGGTGCGGTGGCGCGGATCGCCGAGCACGGACCGGCTCCTCTCCTCTGCGGCCCCCTCGCCGGTGGCGGCGGACGCCGGACCGTGCCGCGGGGCCGTCCCGAGCCTGCCCCGCGGGTTCCGGCCGGACAATGAGCGTCCGGCCGGGGCTCCTTAAGAACCGTCCAGCCGGCGCCCGAAGATGTCAGGTCGGGCGGCTCAGGCGGCCCGCGCCTCGCCCGCGCGGTACTCGCCGGGGGTCACCCCGAACCACTTGCGGAAGGCGAGGTGGAAGCCGACGGCGCTCCGGTAGCCGATCCGCGCGGGCACGGCCGACTGCGGCAGCGAGGTCTCGGCGAGGAGCCGTCCGGCCTCCTGCATGCGCCGGGCGGCGAGGTACCGGGCGGGCGACTCGCCGACCAGGGCCCGGAAGGCGGCGGTGAAGGCGGACCGGGACATGCCGACCTCCCGCGCGACCGCCTCGATGGTCCAGGGTTCGGCGAAGCGGGTGGCCAGGACGACGACGGCGCGGCTGATGCCGGAGTGGCGCAGCAGCGGCAGCGAGGCCGGGCTTCCGGCGAGGTCGCGGAGCAGCGGGCGGAGCGCGAGGACGAGCGCCATCTCGAAGGCGCGCAGGGTGATGAGCCGGTCGCCGGGACCGGCGGGCCGGTCGGGCGCGGCGAGCAGCCGCAGGGTGTCGCGGAGCAGCGGCTCCCGGTCGACCTGGGCCCGGTCGAGGACGAGGGTGCGGGGCAGGGAGGTGGAGAGGCCGGTGGCGGCGCCGGCGTCGTAGCGGAGTCCGGCGCACAGGAGCCGGCTCTCGGCCCCGGACCCGTCGATGACGATCTCGCCGGAGGTGCCGGGGTGCCGGGCGGGGAGGACGGCCCGGAGCGGGACGCCGCGCCGGTCGGGCCGGTCGGAGAGACGGTGCGCGGTGCCGGTGGGGAAGACGGCGAGGTCGCCGGCGCGCAGGTGGACGGGGGGCTCGTCGTCGCCGGTGATCCAGCAGTCGCCCTCGACGACGTAGTGGAGGACGGCGCAGCCGCTCTCGGTGTCCCCCTCGATGGCCCAGGGTGCGCGGACGTGCCAGCGGCTGTCGAAGACGCCGGTGAGCCGGAGGTGTTTCAGGAGTTCGCTGAGGAGGTCCTCGCGCTGGTCGTGACGGTCGGTTCCCACGGTATCCATGGACGATCCTTCAACTTCCGCCCCTGTTTGTTAATTGAACGGCCGAAGCCGCCGCGGCGAGCCTGGAGGGCGCCGACACGACAGCGGCGACAGCCTATCGAAGGGCCTCGAACACACATGTCCAGTGAGATTCCGATGCGGGTGGCGGTGGTGGGCGCGACCGGCTTCCAGGGCGGTGCGGTGACCCGGCTCCTGGCCGAGCGACAGCACCGGGTGCGGGCCCTGACCCGGCGGCCGGAGGCCGACCGGCCGCCGGTGCCCGGAGCGGTCTTCGTCGCCGGCGACCTGGGGTCGCCGGCGGCGGTGCGGCGGCTGTTCGAGGGGACGACGCACGCGTTCGTCACGATGCCGCTGGTATACGACGCCGGACGGGTGGAGGCGTACGCGCGGCACGTCGCCGAGGCCGCGCTGGCGGCGGGGACGCTGCGGCTGGTGTTCAACACCAACACCCGGATACCGGCGGCTCCGACGGCGGTGCCGGCCTTCGAGACGCGTCGGCTGGCGGAGCGGGTGCTGCGGGAGAGCGGGGTGCCGCTGGTGGTGATCAGGCCGCCGGTCTACCTGGACAACCTGTTCTCGCCGTGGAACGGGCCGGCCCTGGTCGACGAGGGCGTCCTGGCGTATCCGCTGCCGGAGGCGGCGCGGACGGCGTGGCTGTCGCACCGGGGGCTGGCGGAGGCGGCGCTGGCGGCGCTGACGCGGGAGGGCGTGGAGGGCCGCACCTTCGACATCGGCGGCGAACGGTCCCTGACGGGCGACGAGCTGGCGACGGCGTTCGGCCGGGCCCTGGGGCGCGCCGTGCGGTACGAGGAGCTGGATCCGGCCGTCTTCGAGCACGGGATCGCCCAGCTCCTGGGGCCCGAGACGGCCGCCGGGGTGGCCGGGATCTACCACCACATGGCGACCGGCGCCGATCCGCTGCTGATGGCGGGCGACGAGGGCGGCCCGGCCGGTTCGCTGGCGGTCCGGCCGGCGCCGGTGGAGGAGTGGGTGGCCCGCCAGCCCTGGCAGGTCTGGGCGACGGACCCGGAGGAACCGGAGGCCCCACCGCACGCCTGACGCCCGCGGCGCCCCACGGCGCCCGCGGCGACCGCGCCGTGTCGTCCCGTCACGGACGTCCCGGGGGCACCCGGGGGCCTCCGGGACGTCCGGCCGGAAACAGAGCCCCGCCCCACAAAGGCGGGGCCCGTTTCTTGTCCGGCCCAGGTGCTTGCAGGTCCGGCTACGCCCGAGTAGTTAACAAAGCGCCGGATTGCCCGCCCGGGGACGGTGGAAGGCTCCTGCGGTACACCCCCGAAACCGTCCCCCGTGACCCCCGTACACACCGTGGACCCCCGTACTCCCTGTGGACCCGCCATCCGAGTGAACGCGGACAGGAGCGGCCATGCCCGCAACCCGCCGGCCGTCGACGGAGCTAGAAAGAGCGCACCACCACCCGCACCCCCGTAACCCGTCAGGTGATGCTGTGAATCCGCTCATGGGACGCATTCCCGTACTGGACGTACGCCCGCTGGTCGACTGTGGCCGTCGCCCCGCGAAGGCGGTCGCCGGAGAGACCTTCGAGGTGACGGCGACCGTCTTCCGCGAGGGCCACGACGCGGTCGCCGCCAATGTCGTGCTGCGCGGCCCCTCCGGCCGCCCCGGCCCCTGGACCCCGATGCGCGAACTGGCCCCCGGCACCGACCGGTGGGGTGCCGAGGTCACCCCGGACGCCGAGGGCCCGTGGACGTACACCGTCGAGGCGTGGAGCGATCCCGTGGCCACCTGGCGCCACACGGCGCGGATCAAGATCCCGGCCGGGATCGACTCCGAACTGGTCCTCGCCGAGGGGGCCGAGCTGCACGAGCGGGCCGCGAAGGGCGTCCCGAAGAAGGGCGGCGGGCGCGAGGCGGTCCTCGCGGCGGCGGACGCGCTGCGCGACCCCTCCCGGCCGGCCGCCGTCCGGCTCGCCGCGGCGCTCGCGCCCCGGGTCGTCGAGTCCCTGGAGCGCCACCCGCTGCGCGAACTCCTGTCCTCCTCGCCCGCGTTGCCGCTCCAGGTGGAGCGCGAGCGGGCCCTGTTCGGCTCCTGGTACGAGTTCTTCCCGCGCTCCGAGGGCGCGCGGAAGGAAGACGGCCGCACGGTGCCGGGGAACCTCCGCACCGCGGCCGAACGCCTGCCGGCGATCGCGGCGATGGGCTTCGACGTGGTGTACCTGCCCCCGGTGCACCCGATCGGCGAGACGCACCGCAAGGGCCCGAACAACTCCCTGTCGGCGTCGCCGAACGACGTGGGCGTGCCGTGGGCGATCGGCTCGCCGGAGGGCGGGCACGACGCCCTCCACCCGGACCTCGGCACCTTCGAGGACTTCGACGCCTTCGTGGCGCGGGCCCGGGAGCTGCGGCTGGAGATCGCGCTGGACTTCGCGCTCCAGTGCTCCCCCGACCACCCGTGGGTGGAGAAGCACCCGGAGTGGTTCCACCACCGTCCGGACGGCTCGATCGCGTACGCGGAGAACCCGCCGAAGAAGTACCAGGACATCTACCCGATCGCGTTCGACCGGGACATGGACGGGATCGTCGCGGAGACGGTGCGGGTGCTGCGGTTCTGGATGGACTACGGCATCCGGATCTTCCGGGTCGACAACCCGCACACCAAGCCGGTGGTGTTCTGGGAGCGGGTGATCGGCGAGGTCAACGGGACCGATCCGGACGTGATCTTCCTGGCGGAGGCGTTCACCCGGCCGGCGATGATGCGGACCCTGGGCGCGGTCGGCTTCCAGCAGTCGTACACGTACTTCACCTGGCGCAACACCAAGGACGAGCTGACCGAGTACCTGACCGAGCTGTCCGGGGAGACGGCGGCGCAGATGCGGCCGAACTTCTTCGTCAACACCCCCGACATCCTGCACGCCTACCTCCAGGAGGGCGGCCGGCCCGCCTTCGAGGCGCGTGCGGTGCTGGCCGCGACGCTGTCGCCGTCCTGGGGCATGTACGCCGGGTACGAGCTGTGCGAGAACGCCCCGCTGCGGGACGGCAGCGAGGAGTACCTCGACTCGGAGAAGTACGAACTCCGCCCGCGTGACTGGGAGTCGGCGGAGCGGGCGGGGGCGACGATCACCCCGCTGATCACCGCCCTCAACCGGATCAGGCGCCGTCACCCGGCCCTCCGGCGCCTTCGGAACCTGTCCTTCCACGGGACGGACAACCCCCAGGTGATCGCGTACTCGAAGCGCTCGGGTTCGAACATCGTCCTGGTGGTCGTCAACCTCGACCCGCACCACACCCAGGAGGCTTCACTCTCGTTGAACATGCCGGAACTCGGCCTCGACCGGCACGAGACCGTGCCGGTGCGCGACGAGCTCACCGGCGAGACCTATCACTGGGGCAGGAACGCCTACGTGCGCCTGGAACCGGGCGTCACGCCCGCGCACGTGCTCGTCCTGCGACCGTCCCCGCAGACCGGAGGGTCACCCACCTCATGACTGTCAACGAGCCCGTCCCCGACACCTTCGAGGACACCCCCGCCAAGGACCGCGACCCCGACTGGTTCAAGCGGGCCGTCTTCTACGAGGTCCTCGTCCGCTCCTTCCAGGACAGCAACGGCGACGGAGTCGGCGACCTCAAGGGCATCACGTCCAAGCTGGACTACCTCCAGTGGCTGGGCGTGGACTGCCTCTGGCTGCCGCCGTTCTTCAAGTCCCCGCTGCGGGACGGAGGCTACGACGTCGCCGACTACACCTCGGTGCTCCCCGAGTTCGGCGACCTGGCCGACTTCGTCGAGTTCGTGGACGCGGCGCACCAGCGCGGGATGCGCGTGGTCATCGACTTCGTCATGAACCACACGAGCGACCAGCACCCGTGGTTCCAGGAGTCGCGGCGCGACCCGGAGGGGCCGTACGCCGACTACTACGTCTGGGCCGACGACGACAAGCAGTACGCGGACGCCCGGATCATCTTCGTCGACACGGAGACCTCCAACTGGACCTTCGACCCGGTCCGCAAGCAGTACTACTGGCACCGGTTCTTCTCGCACCAGCCGGACCTCAACTACGAGAACCCGGCGGTGCAGGAGGAGATCCTGTCGGCGCTGAAGTTCTGGCTGGACCTCGGGATCGACGGCTTCCGGCTCGACGCGGTGCCGTACCTGTACCAGCAGGAGGGCACCAACTGCGAGAACCTCCCGGCCACCCACGCCTTCCTCAAGCGGGTGCGCAAGGAGATCGACGACCACTACCCGGACACGGTCCTGCTCGCCGAGGCGAACCAGTGGCCGGAGGACGTCGTCGACTACTTCGGCGACTTCCGCTCCGGCGGCGACGAGTGCCACATGGCCTTCCACTTCCCGGTCATGCCGCGGATCTTCATGGCCGTGCGGCGCGAGTCGCGCCACCCGGTCTCCGAGATCCTGGCGAAGACCCCGCAGATCCCCTCCGGCTGCCAGTGGGGCATCTTCCTGCGCAACCACGACGAGCTCACCCTCGAGATGGTCACGGACGAAGAGCGCGACTACATGTACGCCGAGTACGCCAAGGACCCGCGGATGCGGGCCAACATCGGCATCCGGCGCCGTCTCGCCCCGCTCCTGGACAACGACCGCAACCAGATGGAGCTGTTCACCGCGCTGCTCTTCTCGCTGCCGGGCTCCCCGGTGCTCTACTACGGCGACGAGATCGGCATGGGCGACAACATCTGGCTGGGCGACCGCGACGGGGTCAGGACCCCGATGCAGTGGACGCCCGACCGGAACGCCGGCTTCTCCTCCTGCGACCCCGGGCGGCTCTACCTGCCGACCATCATGGACCCCGTCCACGGCTACCAGGTGACGAACGTGGAGGCCGGGATGGCCTCCCCGTCCTCGCTCCTGCACTGGACGAAGCGCATGATCGAGATCCGCAAGCAGAACCGGGCCTTCGGCACGGGGACGTACACGGAACTCCCGGCGTCCAACCCGGCGGTGCTCGCCTTCCTCCGCGAGACCGCCCCCGAAGAGGGACTGGACGCCGACCTGGTCCTCTGCGTGAACAACTTCTCGCGGTTCGCGCAGCCGACCGAGCTCGACCTGCGGCGCTTCGACGGCATCCGGCCGGTGGAGCTGATCGGCGGGGTGCGGTTCCCGGCCATCGGCCAGTTGCCCTACCTCCTGACCCTTGCGGGACACGGCTTCTACTGGTTCCGTCTCAAGAAGGGCTGACCGGAGGTCGGTTCTGATTCGTCCGGGGTGGGACGGTTTTCACCCGTCCCACGCTGGGCACTGTGACCCACACACGTTCGAGGCCGCGATTCAGGCCCATCCGGGCCCACTTGGCGGACCCGTACGGATCTTCCCTTTCCGACACGTCCCGCACATCCGGACAGCCACAGCCGCAATCCGGGACACTCTGCGCATTTGAAAGCACAAGAAACCCAACTGCGCGCCCCGGGGAAAGGACGCGATGCCATGCCGGAGACCGCATCCACCACCCGGGCCCCGGACGCCCTCCTTCCGTCCCTCGCCCCCCTGCTCCACGAATGGCTGCCCCGGCAGCGCTGGTTCGCGGGCAAGGGCCGCCGGGTCACCGGATTCACGCTGGACGCGGCCACCGAGCTGCTGCCCCTGGACGGCACGGGCCCCGGCCTCCTCCACCTCCTCGTACGGGTCGAACAGCCGGGACGCCCGGCCGGGACGCCCGCCGACTGCTACCAGCTCCTCCTGGGCGTCCGCACCCAGCTGCCGCCCCGTCTCGCCCCCGCCCTGATCGGCAGGATCCGCCAGGGGCCGCTCGCCGGACGGGCCGTCTACGAAGGGCTGCGCGACCCGCGGCTCGCCGGACTCCTCTACGAGCGGCTGCGCACCCCCGGCCCGACCGGCCCCCTGCGCTTCCACGCCACCGCGGCCCTGCCGGCCGCCCTCGCTCCCCGGATGCTCGACGCCGAGCAGTCCAACTCCTCGATCGTCTACGGCGACCGGTTCATCCTCAAGATCTTCCGCCGGGTCAGCCCCGGCGCCAACCCCGACCTGGAGCTCCCGCTGGCCCTCGGCCGGGCCGGCTGCGAGCGGGTCCCGGCACCGGTCGCCTGGTTCGAGTCCGGCGCCTCGACCCTCGGCGTCCTCCAGCCCTATCTGCGCGACTCCCGGGACGGCTGGCGGCTCGCGCTCGACGCGCTCGCCGACGGCCGCGAGTTCACCGGCGAGGCGCGGGCCCTCGGCCGGGCCACCGCCGAGGTCCACCTCGCCCTCGCCGAGGCGCTGCCCACCCGGCGGCTGGAGCGGGCCGAGACCGAGCAGCTGACGGCCGCCATGGACCGGCGGCTGCACGCGGCGGCGCAGGCGGTCCCCGCGCTCCTCCCCCACGTGCCCGGCCTGCGGGCGGTGTTCGCGGCGGCGAGCGGCGCGCCGGGCACCGGCGTCCTCCAGCGCATCCACGGCGACCTGCACCTCGGGCAGACCCTCCGCGGGTCCGACGGCGGCTGGGCGGTCATCGACTTCGAGGGCGAGCCGGCGAAGCCGCTCGACGAGCGGCGCGGGGTCCAGCCCACCGTCCGCGACGTCGCCGGCATGCTCCGCTCCTTCGACTACGCGGCCCGCACCCACCGCCCGTGGAACGCCGACTGGGCGGCCCGCTGCCGGGCCGCCTTCTGCACCGGATACGCCGAGGCCGCGGGGGCCGACCCGCGCACCGACCCCGCGCTGCTGCGCGCCTACGAGACCGACAAGGCGGTCTACGAGGTGGTCTACGAGGCCCGGCACCGCCCCGACTGGCTCCCCGTCCCCATGTCCGCCATCCAGCGCCTCGCCGCCGCCCCGTGATCCCCGCCTCCCCTCCCCGCCCCGGCGGGCGGACCCGTTCGGAGCAGGTGCGGACCGGTCCGCCGCGGCGTCTGCCTGGGGGAACGGGGAGGGGCCCCGTTCGGCCGAGTGTCCCGGCGCCGCGTCGCGGCGTTGCCCATCCGTACCCCCGTTCCCCCCGCCCCCCAGGAGGCTCCCGGTGACCGCCCGATCCGCAGGCAAGACGTCCCGCACCAAGAAGACGCCCGCGCCGGACCGGACCGCGGTACGCGAGGCGCCACCGCTCGACCCGGGCGACCGGGCCCGGCTGCTGGCCGGCGAGCACCACGACCCGCACGCGCTCCTCGGCGCGCACCCGGTCCGCGGCGGCGTGGTGGTCCGGGTGCTGCGGCCGTTCGCCCGGGAGGTGACGGTCGTGACCAAGGGCCGCCGCGTCCCGCTGCGCGCCGAGGGCGACGGCCTCTTCTCCGGTCTGCTGCCGCTGCTGCGGAAGGTCCCGGCCTACGAGCTGCGCGTCCGGTACGAGGAGGGCGCGGACGAGCTCGTCGTGGAGGACCCGTACCGCTTCCTGCCCTCGCTGGGCGAGCTCGACCTGCACCTGATCGGCGAGGGCCGGCACGAGGAGCTGTGGACGGCGCTCGGCTCGCGGGTCATGACCCACGAGGGCGTCGCCGGCACCCGGTTCGCGGTGTGGGCGCCGAACGCCCGGGGCGTCCGGGTCACCGGCGCGTTCACCTGCTGGGACGGCACGGCGCTGCCGATGCGCTCGCTGGGCTCCACCGGCGTGTGGGAGCTGTTCGTGCCGGGGATCGGCGAGGGCGACGTCTACAAGTACGACATCACCCGGCCCGACGGCTCGCACACCGTGCGGGCGGACCCGATGGCCCGCCGCGCCGAGTGCCCGCCGGACACGGCGTCGATCGTCACCGAGGCGCACCACGTCTGGGACGACGCGGAGTGGATGGCGCGGCGCGGGGCCCGGCCGCACCACGAGGCGCCGCTGTCGGTGTACGAGCTGCACCTGCCGTCGTGGCGCCCCGGCCTCTCGTACCGGGAGCTGGCAGAGCAGCTGCCGGCCTACGTGCGCGACCTGGGCTTCACGCACGTGGAGTTCATGGCGGTCGCCGAGCACCCGTTCAGCGGGTCCTGGGGCTACCAGGTGACCGGCTTCTACGCGCCGACGGCCCGGATGGGCACCCCGGACGACTTCCGGTACCTGGTGGACGCGCTGCACCGGGCCGGGATCGGCGTCCTGATGGACTGGGTCCCGGCGCACTTCCCCAAGGACGACTGGGCGCTCGCGGAGTTCGACGGCCGCCCGCTGTACGAGCACGAGGACCCGCGCCGCTCCCACCACCCGGACTGGGGCACCCTGGAGTTCGACTACGGCCGCAAGGAGGTCCGCAACTTCCTGGTGGCCAACGCGGTCTACTGGTGCCAGGAGTTCCACATCGACGGGCTCCGGGTGGACGCGGTGGCCTCGATGCTCTACCTCGACTACTCGCGGGAGCACGGAGAGTGGCTGCCGAACGAGTTCGGCGGCCGGGAGAACCTGGACGCGGTGGCCTTCCTCCAGGAGATGAACGCGACCGTGTACCGGCGCTGCCCGGGGATCGTGACGTTCGCCGAGGAGTCGACCGCCTGGGACGGCGTGACGCGGGCGACGGACCAGGTGGGTCCGGGCGGCTTCGGCGGTCTGGGCTTCGGCATGAAGTGGAACATGGGCTGGATGCACGACTCGCTCGGCTACGTCGGGAAGGAGCCGGTGCACCGCAAGTACCACCACCACGAGATGACCTTCTCGATGGTCTACGCGTACAGCGAGAACTACATCCTGCCGATCTCCCACGACGAGGTCGTGCACGGCAAGCGGTCGCTGGTGTCGAAGATGCCCGGCGACTGGTGGCAGCAGCGGGCGAACCACCGGGCCTACCTGGGCTTCATGTGGGCCCACCCCGGCAAGCAACTCCTCTACATGGGCCAGGAGTTCGCCCAGGGCGCGGAGTGGTCGGCGGAGCACGGGCCGGACTGGTGGCTGCTCGACCCCGCGTACGGGGCCGAGGCCGACCACCGGGGCGTGCGGGACCTCGTGCGGGACCTGAACACGGTCTACGCGGCGACCCCGTCGCTGTGGGAGCGGGACACCTCGCCGGAGGGGTTCCGGTGGATCGTCGGGGACGCGGCCGAGGACAACGTCTTCGCCTTCCTGCGCTACGACGCCTTCGGCTCGCCGCTGCTCGCCGTCTCGAACTTCTCGCCGGTCGTCCGCCACGACTACCGGCTCGGGGTGCCGGACTCCTTCGCCGCGTGGTCGGAGGTGCTGAACACGGACGCGTCGCGGTACGGCGGCGGGGACGTGGTCGGCACCGACCCGGTGAAGACCGAGTCGGTGCCGTGGCACGGCCGTTCCGCGAGTCTGCGGATGACGCTGCCGCCGCTGGCGACGGTCTGGCTCAGGCCGGCGTGACGCCGGACGGGCGGATGATCCCCAGGCGCTGAGTGGCCCGGGTCAGCGCGACGTACAGGTCGTTGACGCCGTGCGGGCCGTCGGCCCGGACGGCGTCCGGGTCGACGACCAGGACGGTGTCGAACTCCAGGCCCTTGGCCTGCCGGGGGTCGAGCAGGACGACGGGCCGCGTGAGGTCGGGCTTCGGCCCGTGGGATGCCTCCGGGAGCGCGGCGACGAGCCCGGGGTGGAGGGCCGGCGGGGCGATGACGGCGAGCCGGCCCTCGGCGCGGGCCTCGGCGGCGACCGCGTCGGCGGCCTCCTTCACCGGGTCGTCCACCGTCCGGTCCCAGGGCTCCACGCCGGTGGAGCGCACCGAGCGGGGCGGCTCGAACCCCGGGTCGGCGGCCCGCCGCACCTCGGCGGCGACGGCCATGATCTCGGCGGGCGTGCGGTAGTTGACGCCGAGCCGTACGTGGTCCCACCGGTCCTCGACGTACGGACCGAGGATGCTCTCCCAGGCGCCGACCCCGGCCGGGTCGCCGGTCTGGGCGGGGTCGCCGACCAGGGTCATGGAGCGGCTGGGGCTGCGCCGCATGAGGAGCCGCCAGGCCATCGCGGACAGCTCCTGCGCCTCGTCGACGATGATGTGCCCGAAGGCCCAGGTGCGGTCGGCGGCGGCGCGTTCGGCGGCGGTCCGGTGGTCGGCCTCCTCGTGACGCTCGGCGAACCGCTCGGCGTCGATGATGTCGTGGGCGGAGAGGACCTCGGAGGCGTCCTTGTCGAGCTCCTCCTTGTCCTCGAACTCGTAGGTGCGCGAGGCGAAGGAGACGTCGAGGACGCCCTGCGCGTACTGGATCTGCTTCTGCCGCTCGGCCTCCTCGGCGGCGCGGGCCGCGGAGTCGTCCTCGCCGAGGAGTTCGGCGGCCTCGTCGAGCAGGGGCACGTCGCCGGGGGTCCAGGCCCCGCCGTCGCGCCGGATCGCCGCCGCGTCCGCCTCGGGAAGGTGGGTGGGCTCGGCGAGGTAGTCGGCGAGGAAGTCCTGCGGGGTGAGCGCGGGCCAGAGGGTGGCGATCGCCGCGTACACGTCCGGGTTGGCGGCGATGCCCTTGGCGAGCAGCGCGATGTCGTCGGGGCCGAGGAAGTTGGGGCCGCCGTAGGGGTCGGCGCCGATGCGGTCGGCGAGCTGTTCGGCGAGCGCGTCGAGGATGCGGAAGACGAAGTAGGGCCGGGCGAGGTTGTGCGGGAGGGCGGTCTCACGGGCCTTGTGGCGGGCCTCCAGGGCCATGTCCCAGTCGATGACGAGGTCGCCGTCGTCGTGCGGGACGACCAGCGGCTCGCCGCGTTCGGGGACCTGCTGGCGGTCGCGCACGGCGGCGGCGAGGGCGTCGGCCATCGCGGCGGAGCCCTTGACGGCGGCGACCCGGGGGGTGTCGGTGCCCGTGGCGCGGACGCCGGGGAAGAGTTCGGCCGGGGTGGCCAGGAGGACGCCGGTCTCGCCGAGGGAGGGCAGGACGTTGCCGATGTAGCCGAGGAAGGCCGGGTTGGGGCCGACGATGAGGACGGCGCGCCGGGCGAGCTGCTCGCGGTGGGCGTAGAGGAGGTACGCGGCGCGGTGCAGGGCGACGGCCGTCTTGCCGGTGCCGGGGCCGCCTTCGACGACGAGGACCCCGCGGTGCGGGGAGCGGATGATCGCGTCCTGCTCGGCCTGGATGGTCTGCACGATGTCGTGCATCCGGCCCGTGCGCGCGGCGTCGAGCGCGGCGAGCAGCACCTCGTCGGCGTCGCGGCTCTCGTGGCCGGTGCGGGTGGCGTCGGCGAGGTCGAGCACCTCGTCGTGGAGCGCGGTCACGGTGCGGCCGACGGTGGTGAGGTGGCGGCGGCGGGTGAGACCCATCGGCGCGTACCCGGTGGCGAGGTAGAAGGGGCGGGCGACCTCGGCCCGCCAGTCGACGACGAGCGGGGTGCGGTTCGGGTCGTCCTCGCGGATGCCGAGCCGGCCGATGTGGTGGTCGCGGCCGTCCCGGAAGACGAGCCGTCCGAAGCAGAGCCCGCTCT
This sequence comes from Streptomyces sp. NPDC104202, assembly GCF_055584185.1. Classification (NCBI taxonomy): domain Bacteria; kingdom Bacillati; phylum Actinomycetota; class Actinomycetes; order Kitasatosporales; family Streptomycetaceae; genus Streptomyces; species Streptomyces sp. NPDC104202. The sequence continues at coordinate 74,640 of NZ_JBVJMN010000019.1, forward strand.
CCCCGGCGTTGAGCGCGGCGAGCAGGCCGGACTGCTCGGCGACCAGCACGTCCCTCTCCAGCCGGCCCTGGTTGCCGCCCGTTCCGGGCGTGCGCAGGGCACGTTCGACGGCGGCTTCGGCCTGGTCCCGGAGGTCGTCGAGCCGTGCGTACAGATCGGTGATGAATTGCTGCTCTTTCCGAAATTCCTCGGTTGACAATTCGACTCCCGGCGCGATACAGTGCGTTTATTGAACTTCTCCGCGTCCTTTGCATGTCCGGACACGGAATCCATGAATATACGCGACACAATGCCCCGACTGTCAATTCTAGTCGGGGCATTTCTGTATGTCCTTCCGCCGGAAAGCCGTGCGGGGGCTCAGCCCAGCGCGTCCTCCAGCTCCGCCAGAAGGCGCCGCTTCGGGCGGGCGCCGACGAGGGACGCCACCGGCTCTCCGCCGCGGAAGAGCATGAGGGTGGGGGTCCCGAGGACCCCGTACCGCAGCGCGGTCCCGGGGTTGCGGTCCACGTCCATCTCCACGATCCGCAGCCGCGCCGCCTCCTCGGCGGCGATCGCCCCGAGCACCGGACGCATCTGCCGGCAGGGTCCGCACCACTCCGCGGTGAACTTCACCAGGACCGGCACCCCCGCCCCGAGCACCTCCGTGCCGAAGTCCTCGTCCGTGACCTCGGCCACCGCCTCGCCGTACGCCGTCATCGCCGTCACCTCTCCGTCTCCCGTTCCGCCGTCGTGTCGAGCGCGCACCGGGGCTCCGGCCCGTGCGGCAGTTCCGCCTCGGCCCGCAGCAGCTGCGCGTCCACCTGGTCGCGCACCGCCCGGAGCTGCGCGATGAGCCCGTCCAGCTCGGCGACCTTCCGCCGGTAGACGGCGATGGACGCGGGACAGGCGTCCCCCGCCGGATGGCCCGCGCGCAGGCAGTCGACGAACGGCCGCGTCTCCTCCAGCTCGAACCCGAAGTCCTGCAGGGTCCTGATCTGCCGGAGGAGCCGCAGGTCGTCCTCGTCGTAGGTGCGGTACCCCTGCTCCGTGCGCCGGGGCGCCAGGAGGCCGCGGGACTCGTAGTACCGCAGGGTCCGCGTGGTCGTCCCGGCCCGTTCGGCCAGCTCTCCGATGCGCATGTCCCCGACCGTAGGGCTTGACGTCGGCGTCAGGGCAAGGGGCCGGGCGGGAGGGGCCGGGGGCACGCCGGCCGCACGGTTCAGGAGGGCGGCAGGAGGGGTCTGCGGACCACCGGCGACGACAGGACGATCGAGGTCGTGGTCCGGCCGAGGGCCGAGGTCTGCTCCAGGACGTCCTCCAGGTGGATCGTGTCGGTGACGGCGACCTTGAGGATCCAGCAGTCCTCGCCGACCACGTGGTGCACCTCCAGGACCTCCGGGCGCGCGGTGAGTTCCAGGGTGCGGGGGTGCTTCAGGGTGTAACCGCCGTGCGGGTTCACCCGGATGAACGCCTGGATGCCGTACCCGAGCCTGGCCGGGGAGACGTGGGCGCCGTAGCCGGTCACCGCCCCGTACGCCTCCAGGCGGCGGACCCGTTCGGTGACGGCCGCGGGGCTGAGCCGGACGCGGCGGCCGAGCTCGCTGAGCTTGATGCGGCCGTCGGTCTGCAGGAGGTCCAGGATCTGCCGGTCGATGGCGTCGAAAGCGGCCGCCGGTGTTTCGTCGGCGGCGGCGCGCGCCTGCCGTGGTTCTTTCGGCGGAACGGCCCGGACTCCCATGTCTCCCCCTTCATCGGACAGTCGCACAACGTAACACTGGAGGCAGGAAGCAAGGGAGTGGGATTCATGGACATTCTGGTCATCGGCGGGAACCGCTATTTCGGAAAGCGGCTCATCGCGCTGCTGCGGGAATCCGGACACCGGATCTCGGTGCTCAACCGGGGCTCTTCGGGAACGCCGGAGGGGATCGAGCGGCTGGTCGCCGACCGCGACGACGAGGCCGCCCTCGAATCCGTTCTCGCGGGGCGCTCCTTCGACGTCGTCGTGGACCAGGTCTGCTACACCCCGCGCCAGGCGGAGATCGCCCGGAGGGTGTTCGCGACGCGCACCCGGCGCTATGTGATGACCTCGACGGTGGAGGTGTACGCGTACGAGGACTCGCCCCTGCCCGTCGCCGAGTCGGCCCTCGACCTCGGCACGGTCACCGTCGACACCGGCCTCGCGTGGGACGACCCGGAGTTCCGCGACGCGCACTACGGGGAGGGCAAGCGACAGGCCGAGGCGGTCTTCGCGGCCGGCACGCCCTTCGCCTGGGCGTCGGTGCGGGTGGCCCACGTGCTGGGCGGCGCGGACGACTTCACCGGCCGGCTCGACCACTACGCGCGGCGCATCCGCGCGGGCGAGCCGATCGCGGTGCCGGTGGTGAACCACCCGGCCACGTACGTGTACGTGGAGGAGATCGCCGCCTTCCTCGCCTGGGCGGTCGGGGCGGAGTTCACCGGGCCCGTCAACGCCCACTCCCACGGCCCGCTCACCACGGCCGACCTGTGCGCCGAGATCGAGAAGCGGGTGGGCGGCCGGACCGTCTTCGCGGAGGTGGAGGTCGGCGAGGTCTCGCCGTTCTCCTTCGCCCGCTCCTACGCCATGAACAACTCCCGTGCGGAGGAGCTGGGTTACTCCTTCGGCCACACCCGGGACTGGCTCCCGCGGGCCGTCGCCGAGACCGTCGGGGCGGTGCGCTGATGCGGTACCGGACCCTGGGGGACGTACGGGTCTCGGCGATCGGGTTCGGCACGATGCCGCTCTCCATCGAGGGGCGCCCTGACGGGGACCGGGCCGTCGCCACCGTGCACGCGGCCCTCGACGCGGGGGTGACGCTCCTGGACACCGCCGACTCCTACCACCCGCCGGGCGGCGCGCCGGGCGAGGGCGAACTCCTCGTCGCGCGGGCCCTGGCCGCGTACGGCGGCGGCACGGACGGCGTCCTGGTGGCGACGAAGGGGGGCCGGGGGCGGACCGCGGACGGCGGCTGGACCGTGGACGGCCGGCCGGCGCACCTGCGGCGGGCGGCGGAGGGCTCGGCGCGGCGGCTCGGCGGCGGCGCGATCGGCCTCTACCAGCTCCACAAGCCGGACCCGGCCGTCCCGTACGCCGAATCCCTGGGCGCGGTGCGGGAGTTGCTCGACGCGGGCACGGTACGGCTCGCGGGCGTCTCGAACGTCGACGCGGGGCAGATCCGGCTGGCCCGCGAGATCCTCGGCGACCGGCTGGTCTCCGTGCAGAACCGCTACTCGCCCGCGGTCCGGGAGGGCGAGGCGGAGCTGCGGCTCTGCGCGGAGCTGGGGCTCGCCTTCCTGCCGTGGAGCCCGCTCGGCGGGATCTCCCGGTCCTCCCTGGACGGGGCGTCCGCGCTGGAGGAGGACCCGGAGTTCGGCGCCTTCCACCGGGTGGCGCGGGCCCGCGGGGTCAGCCCGCAGCGGGTGGCGCTGGCCTGGCTGCTCGCCCGCGCGGAGACCGTGCTCCCGATCCCGGGGGCGAGCCGGCCGGAGACGGTACGGGACTCGGCGGGCGCGGCGGAGCTGGTCCTGGACCCCGCGGAGCTCGCGGCACTGGACGGGGCGGGCGCGACCGGGCCGGACCGCGCGGGGGCGGCCGGACAGGACCGCGCGTCGGCGACCGGGCCGGACCGCGCGGGGGCGGGGGCCGGCGCATGAGAAGGGCGGCCCACGGGGGGCCGCCCTTCTCCCGGGGCCCGGATCCGGCTCAAGGCCCGGGACCCGGGGTACGTCAGACGCCCGCGCGCGCCTTCTCCTCGCCGCCCTCGGCCCGCTGGTCCGGGACGGCGGCGGGGGCGTGGTCGTCGAGCAGGGTCTGCTCGTCGAAGGGGACACGCCCCGCGAGGACCTCGGCGGCCCGCTCCTTGTCGATCTCCTTCGTCCAGGTGCCGACGAGGACGGTGGCGACGGCGTTGCCCGCGAAGTTGGTCAGGGCCCGCGCCTCGCTCATGAAGCGGTCGATGCCGACGATCAGGCCGACCCCGTCGACGAGCTCGGGCCGGTGCGACTGGAGACCGCCCGCGAGGGTCGCGAGTCCGGCGCCGGTGACACCCGCCGCGCCCTTCGAGGCGATGATCATGAAGACGAGCAGCGAGATCTGCTCGCCGAGCGAGAGCGGGTCGCCCATCGCCTCGGCCGTGAAGAGCGAGGCCATCGTCAGGTAGATCGCGGTGCCGTCGAGGTTGAAGGAGTAGCCGGTCGGCACGGTGATGCCGACGACGGGCTTGCTGACGCCCAGGTGCTCCATCTTCGCGATGAGCCGGGGCAGCGCCGACTCCGAGGAGGAGGTGGAGAGGATCAGCAGGAACTCCCGGCCGAGGTACTTCAGGAGGGACCAGATGTTGATGCCCGCGACCAGCCGCAGCAGCGCCCCGAGGACGAGGAAGACGAAGAGTCCGCAGGTCAGGTAGAAGCCGATCATGATGACGGCGAGCGACGTGAGGGCGGCGGCGCCGGTCGCGCCGACGACCGCGGCGATCGCGCCGAACGCGCCGACCGGGGCGGCCCACATGATCATGCCGAGGATGCGGAAGACGAGCCGCTGGATGTGGCCGATCCCGCGCAGCACCGGCTCCCCGGCCGCCCCCATCGCCTGCAGGGCGAAGCCGGCGAGCAGGGCCACGAGGAGGGTCTGGAGGACCTCGCCGCCGGTGAAGGCGGAGACGAGCGTGGTCGGGATGATCCCGAGGAGGAAGTCCGGCGTGGACTCGCTCGCGCCCTCGGCCTGCTTGGCGCCGGCCTCGGCGATCTCCTTGGTCAGGTGGAGGCCGGAGCCGGGCTCCAGGAGGTTGCCGACGACCAGGCCGATCGCGAGCGCCACGGTCGACATCACGAGGAAGTAGCCGAGGGCGAGGCCGCCGACGGCGCCGACCTTCGCGGCCTTCCTGACCGAGCCGACGCCCAGCACGATCGTGCAGAAGATGATCGGCGAGATCATCATCTTGATCAGGTTGACGAAGCCGGTGCCCAGCGGCTTGAGCTCGACGGCGACGCCCGGCGCCAGGAACCCGACCGCGATGCCGAGCAGGACGGCGCCGATGACGGCCAGATACAGATAGTGGGTACGGTCCCGGCGTGCGGCCACGGGGTCCTCCTCGTGCTGGTGGGTGTCCACGTCCCGGTGGACTCCGCGACTATCCACCAGCCTGTGACCGGGGTCACGGTTGCGTGCGTTTCGTTCACGGCCGGAGCGCCGGGCGGGGGACAACCCGGACAAGCGGGAAGAGAACGATTCGGGAACGCGGCTGCCCCGCCGCCCGCCCGGCCGTGCACACTTACCCGCATGCGTCTCCCCCTCCCCCGTCCCCGCAGCCTGGCCGGCCAGCTCTTCGCCATGCAGGTCGTGCTGGTGGCCGTCGTCGTGGCGGGGTGCGCGGTCTTCGCGTACGTCACGGACCGGGCGCAGGCGGAGGAGACCGCCCGGCGCCAGTCCACGGCGACCGCGGCGGCCGTCGCCGACTCCCCCGCCGTGGCCGCCGCCGCACGCTCCGCCGATCCGACCGCCGTCCTCCAGCCGTACACGGAGTCGCTCCGCCGGCACGCGGACGTGGCCTTCGTGGTGATCATGGCGCCGGACGGCACCCGCTGGACCCACCCCGAGCCCGAGCAGATCGGCCGCACCTACCTCGGTCACATCGCGCCCGCGGTGGCGGGCCGGACCTACTCCGAGACCCACCTCGGCGTCCTCGGCCCCTCCGTGCGGACGATCGCGCCCGTCTGGGACGACGGCCGGGTCGTCGCCCTGGTCAGCGCCGGCATCACCATCGAGCGGATCAGCGCGCAGGTGCGGGAGCAGGTGACCGCGCTGCTCGGCATGGCCGGCGCGGCGCTCGCGCTCGGCGGCGCGGGGACGTACGTCGTCAACGCCCGGCTGCGCCGCCACACGCACGGGATGAACGCCGCGGAGCTGAGCCGGATGCACGACTACCACGAGGCCGCGCTGCACGCGGTCCGCGAAGGGCTCGTGATGCTCGACGGCCGGCGGCGGATCGCCCTGATCAACGACGGGGCCCGCGAACTGCTCGGCCTGGACGACGCGGTCGTCGGCCGGCCCGCCGCCGAACTCGGCCTGCCCGCCCCCCTGACGGGGGCGCTGCTCTCCTCCGAGCCGCGCGTCGACGAGACGCACCTGACGGCCGACCGGGTGCTCGTCGTCAACACCCGCCCGGTGGTGGGCGGGGAGCAGCGCGGCACGGTCGTCACCCTCAGGGACCGCACCGAACTCCAGGCGCTCTCCGGCGAACTGGACTCCGAGCGGGGCTTCACCGAGGCCCTGCGCTCCCAGGCCCACGAGGCGGCGAACCGGCTCCACGCCGTCGTCTCGCTCATCGAACTCGGGCGGGTGGAGGAGGCCGTGGAGTTCGCCACGGCCGAGCTGGAGCTCGCGCAGGCGCTCACCGACCGGGTCGTCGAGGCGGTCGGCGAGCCCGTCCTCGCCGCCCTGCTGCTCGGCAAGGCGGCCCAGGCCCACGAGCGGGGCGTCGAGCTGGTCCTCACCGAGGACAGCCGCATCGACGACGGCCGGGTGCCGGCCGCGCTGCCCTCGCGCGACCTGGTGACGATCCTGGGCAACCTCATCGACAACGCGGTCGAGGCGGTCGGCGGCACCCCCCACGCGCGGGTCGCCGTCACCGTCGCGGCCCGCAGCGGCGACGGCGAACTCCTCCTGCGCGTCGGCGACAACGGTCCCGGCGTCCGCGCCGGCGACCGGGAGGCCGTCCTCGGCCGGGGCTGGTCCACCCGGGGCCCGGGCCGCGGCCTCGGTCTCGCCCTGGTCGGCCAGGCCGTGTCCCGTGCCTCCGGCACGCTGGCCGTGGCCGACGCCCCGGCCGGCGGCGCGGAGTTCACCGTACGGCTGCCGCTGCCGGGCCCGGCGGCCCCGGCGGACCGCGCGGCCGCGGAGGTGACCGCGTGACCGCCGCTCCCCTGCGGGTCCTGGTCGTCGAGGACGATCCCGTCGCGGCCGACGCCCACGCGCTGTACGCGGGGCGGGTCGAGGGGTTCACCGTCGTCGGCGTGGCCCACTCGCGGGCCGCCGCCGTGCGGCTCCTCGACCGGACGCCGGTCGACCTGATCCTGCTGGACCTGTACCTGCCCGACGGGCACGGCCTCCAGCTGCTGCGGGCGCTGCGAGCGGCGGGGCACACGGCCGACGTGATCGCCGTGACCTCCGCGCGCGACCTGGCGATCGTCCGCGAGGGCGTCTCGCTCGGGGTCGTCCAGTACGTCCTGAAGCCGTTCGCCTTCGCCACGCTGAGGGACCGGCTCGCGCGGTACGCCGAGTTCCGGGCGGCGGCCGGGGAGGCGTCCGGGCAGGACGAGGTGGACCGGGCGCTCGCCGCGCTGCGGGCGCCGAACCCGGCCACGCTCCCCAAGGGTCTGAGCGCCCCCACCCTGGAGTCGGTCACCCGCACGCTGCGGGACGCGCCGGCCGGGCTCACGGCCGCGGAGGCCGGGACGGCGGTCGGGATCTCCCGGATCACCGCCCGCCGGTACCTGGAGCACCTGGTCACCGAGGGCCGGGCGGTGCGGGCGCCGCAGTACGGGCAGATAGGGCGGCCCGAGCTCCAGTACCGCTGGCTGGACGGCAGGGGCCGCGGTTACTGACCGGTTCCGACGTTCCTACGACGTCGTCTCTTTGGGCGAACGCACCGTAGCCACCCGTCACCCTCCGCACCTACCTTGACCGGGTGCACCAACCCTCCCCTCCCTTCGACGCCCCGGCCGCGCGCCGGCTGCGCGAGGGCCTCGGCATGGCCCACGGACACGTCGCCTACGGCCTGCGCGCGCAGTACGGCCTCTTCGTCACCCCCGAGACCGTCGCCGACTGGGAGCGCGGCCGGGCCGCGCCCACCGAACAGGAGCTGACCGCGCTCGCCGGCGTCCTGTGGTGCTCCCCCGCCGAGCTGATCGCCGTCGCCACCACCCTCCGCGAACACCGGATGGCCCGGGGCCTCACCCCCGAGGACCTCGCCCACCGCGTGGGCGTGCCGGCCGCCGCGTACCAGCGGATGGAGGACGAGGGGCAGTGGCGCGGCACCGAGCGCCAGACGGCGGCACTCGCCGAGGCCCTGGGACTGGGCCCCCGGGCCCTGATCACCGCGACCGGCGGCGACGGGCGCCTCGCCGAACTGCTGCGGGACGCCGCCACCACCCGCTGGCAGGCGTACGTGAAACCGGCCGTGAAGATCCTGCCGCTGCCCCGGCGGACCCTGGAGGCCGCGCTCCAGCTGCTCCACGCCGAGTACCACGCCCGGATGGCGGCCACCAGCAGCTGGGGCGCCTCCGGGGCGACCGGCGACGAGGGCCGGGCCTACCTGGACGGGATCACCGGCCACTTCTGGGCGGCCGTCGGTTCCTAGGGCCTGTCGTCACCATCCTCTCGTTGCCCGCGGGGCAGAGGGGATGGTGACGACAGGCCCCAGGGGGCGTGGAAGCGGCGCCGTCCGCCCCAAGGCCGGGCGGGACTCCCCTGACGCGCCCTGGGCCGACTCGCGGGCCCGGACCGTAGATTGGCCCCGTGAGACGACACATACCGTTCGAACGGCTCCACAACTTCCGTGACCTGGGCGGCTATCGGACCGCCGACGGCGGGACCGTGCGGTGGGAGACCCTCTACCGCTCCGACTCCCTCGCCAAGCTGACCGGCGCGGCCCCCTCCGACGTGCAGCGCTTCCGGGCGCTGGGCGTGACCACCGTGATCGACCTGCGCTACCCGTGGGAGATCGCCGCCAAGGGCCGCCTGCCGGAGTCCGAGGACGTCTCCTGGCACAACCTGTCCATCGAGCACCGCCCCTACGAGCAGGCGGAGATCGACCCCGCCCTCGACCCGTGGCGCTACCTCGCCGACCGGTTCGCCGAGGTCGCCGAGGACGGCGCGGAGGAACTGCGCACCGCCCTGGAGGTGATCGCCGCCGCCGAGGGGCCGCTCGTCTTCCACTGCGCCTCGGGCAAGGACCGCACGGGCCTGCTCGCGGCCCTCGTCCTGGGCCTCCTGGACGTCCCCGACGAGGAGATCCTCGCCGACTTCGCCCTCACCGAGCTCGCCACCGAGCGGCTGGTCGCCGACTGGCACGCGAGCCACCCGGGCCGCACCCTGCGCTGGCCCGGCTACGGCCGCGCCCCCGCCGACGTCCTCCGTCTCTTCCTCGCGGACCTCCGCGACCGGTACGGCTCGCTGCACGGGTACGTCACCGGCCACGTCGGACTCGACCCGGCGGTGATCGCCCGGCTCACGTCCCGTCTGGTGGAGGCCGCCTAGCCGGACCGCCCGCCCGTCCTCAGCCCCGCCGGTCGAAGTCGAAGAGCTGACCCGCCGCGTCCGGCGCGCACGGCGCCTGGGCCAGTCCCGCCCAGGCGGCCGAGCGGGCGCCGACGACCGTGACGCAGCTGCCGGGCGTGGCGGAGCCGACCGGAACGATCCGGTAGCCCTCGACGGGCGAGCCGTACGGCTCCAGGACGAAGTCCTCCACGCGGCTCGGGTCGCCGCACTCCGCGTCCTCGAAGGCGGCGCCGGGCATCCGGCCGCCGGAGGGTATGCCGGAGCAGCCGGGACCGAGGTCGGGGTGGTCGGAGACGATCCTCCAGCGGCCGCCGCCCCGCTCCTCCAGGGCGTACAGCGGCACCGCCGCACCGCCGCAGGGCACCTGGTGGACCTGCCCGCTCCGCGCGCCGCGCCGCTCGCCGAGGCAGTAGTCCGTGCCGGCCACCCGGACCCGCACGTCCCCGGCCGCCGGCGCGGTCACCGTCCGCGGCGGGTGTCCGCCGTGGCCGTCCCGCAGCACCGCGACGACGCTCACCGCGGCCAGGACGAGTCCGGCCGACGCGACCACGGCGACGAGCGCCCGTCGTATCCGGCCCGGCGGCGCGGGGCGCGGCCCGGCCGCGGCCTCCGCGGGGTCCGCGGCCTCGCCGGGCCAGGCGGGCACCACCGCGCCCTCCACGGCGTCGGCCCAGGCCCCCGTCGCGTCCCCGTGCCCGTCTCCGCTCTCGTGCCCGTCTCCGCTCTCGTGTTCGTTCTCGTCGCCGCGGTCCTCGGGTGGCTCCGGAGAGGGTGAGCGGTCCGCCGCGCCGGCCGGGAGCGGGCGGCGGGCCAGCCGGTCCCGGACCGCGCGCCACTGCTCCCGCTCCGCCGCCGGGAGGCCGCACGCGCGGACGAAGGCGGTGAGGAGTTCGTCGCGGGGCAGGGTCGGGCGGGTCAGGATGGTGGCGACGGTGGAGCGGGGCAGGACGTCGCCGCTCGCCTCCGCGCGGGCCGCGAGCTCGCGACAGGTCAGCCCCGACCACTCCCCGAGGGCCTGGAGCAGCGCGAGGAACTCGGCGGCGCTCCGTGCCTCGCGCGGGTCAGGGGCCCGTTCCCCCGGCGTCATCCGCCTCTCCCCCCTCGGCCGGACAGACGTGGGACATGTCCGGGACAGGCCCCAAGCCTGGTTGATCCCCCGGCCGGACTCAAGAGTGGATCCCGGCAATTCCGCGGGCCGGACGACGGCCCGCACGGACGAGTGGCCCCGACCGTCCACGGGGGACGGTCGGGGCCACTTCCGGCTGTCGGGGGTCCCGGCGTGCGGCCGGGACAGGTCGGGACGGAGGTCCCGGCCGGCGGGACGCAGGTCCCGGCCGGCGGGGGCGGGCCGGGCGCGGGCGCGCGCCGGGGTGCCGGGCGGTCTAGAAGACCGACTCGGCCTCGCGCATCCGGTCCTCGGGGACGGTCTTGAGCTGGGTCACGGCCTCGGCCAGCGGCACCATCTCGACGTTCGTGCCGCGCAGCGCCGTCATGCGGCCGAAGTCGCCGCGGTGCGCGGCCTCGACCGCGTGCCAGCCGAAGCGGGTGGCGAGCACCCGGTCGTACGCGGTCGGGGTGCCGCCGCGCTGGACGTGGCCGAGGATGACGGGGCGGGCCTCCTTGCCGAGGCGCCGCTCCAGCTCGACGGCGAGCTGGTTGCCGATGCCCTGGAAGCGCTCGTGGCCGAACTGGTCGATCTCGCCCTTCGCGTACTCCATCGAGCCCTCGGCCGGGTGCGCGCCCTCGGCGACGCAGATGACGGCGAACTTCTTGCCGCGGGCGAAGCGCTCCTCGACCATCTTCACCAGGTCGTCGACCTGGAAGGGGCGCTCGGGCAGGCAGATGCCGTGGGCGCCGCCGGCCATGCCGGACTCCAGCGCGATCCAGCCGGCGTGGCGGCCCATCACCTCGACGACCATGACGCGCTGGTGGGACTCGGCGGTCGTCTTGAGGCGGTCCATCGCCTCGGTGGCGACGCCGACGGCGGTGTCGAAGCCGAAGGTGCGGTCCGTGGAGGAGATGTCGTTGTCGATCGTCTTCGGGACGCCGACGACGGGCATGCCGGCGTCGGAGAGCATCCGGGCGGCGGTCAGGGTGCCCTCGCCGCCGATCGGGATGAGGACGTCGATGCCGTACTGCCGGGCCAGGTCGGGGGCGGACTCGGCGGCCTCGCGGAGCCGGTTCCGCTCCAGGCGGGCCGAGCCGAGGATGGTGCCGCCGCGGGCCAGGATGCCGCTGACGGCGTTGAGGTCGAGGGGCCTGAAGTGGCCGTCGAGGAGGCCCTTGAAGCCGTCCTCGAAGCCGATGACCTCGTCGTCGTGGCCGGTCAGCGCCCGGTGCACGACCGACCGGATCACTGCGTTCAGGCCGGGGCAGTCGCCGCCTGCGGTGAGAACTCCGATGCGCATCGTGCTGTGTCTCCTGCTCGGTCGCGGTCCGTGGTGAGCCTTCGCAATTCTCACACGACGGACCTGGGGGCCGCGTTCGCCGCCGCTCCGCGCGTTCCCCGGGACGGCTTCGCGGAGGCCTTTCGTCCCGTGATGCGGGCCCTTCGCCCGGCGGGCGGCCTAACCAGCCACGGAGGTATTGTCAAGGGGGTGATGCCGCCCTATCGGGGCTTTCTGAGCACTGTCGATTGACGCACGGGCCGCGAAGGTACCGCGAGGGTACCGCCCGGCCCCTTCCGCAGGACTGGACAGGAGACCACGGCGTGACGCGCAGCGTGTACGTGACCGGGATCGACCGGGGTGACGGCCGCCAGGTCGTCGAGCTGGGAGTCATGGAGCTCCTCACCCGCCAGGTGGACCGCGTGGGGGTGTTCCGGCCCCTGGTGCACGACGGACCGGACCGGCTCTTCGACCTGCTGCGCGCCCGCTACCGGCTGACGCAGGACCCCTCGACGGTCTACGGCATGGACTACCACGAGGCCGCGGCGCTCCAGGCCGAGCGGGGCACCGACGAGCTGGTGTCCGAGCTGGTCGACCGGTTCCACGCGGTGGCCCGCGCCTACGAGGTCGTCCTGGTCCTCGGCACCGACTTCGCCGCCACCCAGCTCCCCGACGAGCTCGCCCTCAACGCCCGCCTGGCCAACGAGTTCGGCGCCTCCGTCATCCCCGTCGTCGGCGGCAAGGGCCAGCCCGCGGAGTCCGTCCGGGCCGAGGCGCGCAACGCCTTCCGCGCGTACGAGGTCCTCGGCTGCGACGTGCTCGCGATGGTCGTCAACCGGGTGGCGGCCGAGGACCGCGAGGTCATCGCCGAGCGCCTCGCCGCCCGGCTCCCCGTGCCCTGCTACGTCCTGCCGGACGAGCCGGCGCTCGCCGCGCCCACGGTCGCCCAGATCACCCACGCGCTCGGCGCCACCGTCGTCCTCGGCGACGACGCGGGCCTGGCGCGCGACGCCCTGGACTTCGTCTTCGGCGGCGCGATGCTGCCGAACTTCCTCAACGCGCTGACGCCGGGCTGTCTCGTCGTCACCCCCGGGGACCGGGCCGACCTGGTCGTCGGCGCGCTGGCCGCCCACTCGGCCGGGACCCCGCCGATCGCCGGGGTGCTGCTCACCCTCGACGAGCGGCCCAGCCCGGAGATCCTCACCCTCGCCGCCCGCCTGGCGCCCGGCACCCCGGTCGTCTCCGTCGCCGGCAACAGCTTCCCGACCGCCACCGAACTCTTCGCCCTCGAAGGCAAGCTGAACGCGGCGACGCCCCGCAAGGCGGAGACCGCCCTCGGGCTCTTCGAGCGGCACGTGGACACCGCCGACCTCCTCGCCCGGGTCTCGGTGGCGCGCAGCGGCCGGGTGACCCCGATGATGTTCGAGCACGAGCTGCTGGAGCAGGCGCGGGCCGACCGCCGGCGGGTGGTGCTCCCCGAGGGCACCGAGGAGCGGGTGCTGCGGGCCGCGGACGTCCTCATCCGCCGTGACGTGTGCGACCTGACCCTGCTCGGCGACGTGGAGACGATCCGCAAGAAGGCCGCGGACCTCAGCGTGGACCTGCGCGGGACGCAGCTGATCGATCCGCAGACCTCGGAGCTGCGGGACTCCTTCGCGGAGAAGTACGCGGCGCTGCGGGCCCACAAGGGCGTCACGGTCGAGCTCGCGTACGACGTGGTCTCGGACGTGAACTACTTCGGCACCCTGATGGTCCAGGAGGGCCTGGCCGACGGCATGGTCTCCGGTTCGGTGCACTCGACGGCCGCGACGATCCGCCCGGCCTTCGAGATCATCAAGACGAAGCCGGACGCGTCGATCGTCTCCTCGGTGTTCTTCATGTGCCTCGCCGACAAGGTGCTGGTGTACGGCGACTGCGCGGTCAACCCCGACCCGAACGCCGAGCAGCTCGCGGACATCGCCGCCCAGTCCGCGGCCACCGCCGCCCGCTTCGGCGTGGACCCCCGGATCGCGATGCTCTCGTACTCCACCGGCACCTCGGGCTCGGGCGCCGACGTCGACAAGGTGCGGGAGGCGACGAAGCTGGTCCGCGAGGCCCGTCCGGAGCTGCGGATCGAGGGCCCGATCCAGTACGACGCCGCCGTCGAGCCGTCCGTGGCGGCGACGAAGCTGCCGGACTCGGAGGTGGCGGGGCAGGCGACGGTCCTGATCTTCCCGGACCTCAACACCGGCAACAACACCTACAAGGCCGTGCAGCGTTCGGCCGGCGCCGTGGCCGTCGGCCCGGTGCTCCAGGGTCTGCGCAAGCCCGTGAACGACCTCTCGCGGGGCGCGCTCGTCAGCGACATCGTCAACACGGTCGCCATCACGGCGATCCAGTCCCAGGTCCCCTCCCAGGGTCAGGAGCTCCCCGCATGACCGTCCCCCCGACTCCCGGCGCCGCCCCGACCGACGAGCCGCGCCCGGACTCCCCCGCCGCGGCCCCGTCCCGCGTCCTGGTCCTCAACTCCGGTTCCTCGTCGCTGAAGTACCAGCTGCTCGACATGCGCGACGACGGCCGGCTGGCCCAGGGACTCGTCGAGCGGATCGGCGAGGAGACCTCCCGGCTGGTGCACACCCCGCTCCAGGGCGGGGGCGGCGAGCGGCGCGAGACGACCGGTCCGATCACCGACCACGCGGCGGCCCTGAAGGCGGTCGCGGAGGAGCTGGCGGCGGACGGGCTGGGCCTCGACTCGCCCGAGCTGGCGGCGATCGGCCACCGGGTGGTGCACGGCGGGCTGCGGTTCACCGAGCCGACGGTCATCGACGACGAGGTGCTCGCGGAGATCGAGCGGCTCGTGCCGGTGGCGCCGCTGCACAACCCGGCGAACCTCGTCGGCATCCGTACGGCCATGGCGCTCCGCCCCGACCTGCCGCAGGTCGCGGTCTTCGACACCGCGTTCCACACGACGATGCCGGAGGCGGCGGCGCGGTACGCGATCGACGTGGAGACCGCCGACGCGCACCGGATCCGGCGGTACGGCTTCCACGGCACCTCGCACGCGTACGTGTCGCGGGAGACGGCGAGGCTGCTCGGCAAGGAGCCGGAGGAGGTGAACGTGATCGTGCTGCACCTGGGCAACGGCGCCTCCGCCTCGGCGGTGGCGGGCGGCCGGTGCGTGGACACCTCGATGGGCCTGACGCCGCTGGAGGGCCTGGTCATGGGCACCCGCTCGGGCGACATCGACCCGGCGGTCACCTTCCACCTGAAGCGGGTGGCGGGCATGTCGGCGGACGAGATCGACGTCCTGCTGAACAAGAGGTCGGGCCTGGTGGGGCTCTGCGGCGACAACGACATGCGGGAGATCCGCCGCCGGATCGACGAGGGCGACGCCCGGGCCGCGCTCGCCTTCGACATCTACGTCCACCGGCTGAAGAAGTACATCGGCGCGTACTACGCGGTGCTGGGCCGGGTGGACGCGGTGGCGTTCACGGCGGGCGTCGGCGAGAACGCGGCGCCGGTGCGGGAGGCCGCGATCGCGGGCCTGGAGGAGCTGGGTCTCGCGGTCGACTCGGACCTGAACGCGGTGCGTTCGGACGAGGCGCGGATCATCTCGCCGAACTACGCGCGGGTGGCCGTTGCCGTGGTGCCGACGGACGAGGAGCTGGAGATCGCGCGCCAGAGCCACGCGCTCGTTCAGCGCTCCGAGGGCTCGAACGAGTGAACGCCTGAGCGGGCCCGCGCCCATTTGTACTTTCCGCCAGCCGGAATATTCCGCAGTGAAACAAACCGATAGGATCCGCCTCATGCGCCGTTCCAAAATCGTCTGCACGCTGGGCCCCGCCGTCGACTCGTATGAGCAGCTGAAGGCTCTCATCGAGGCCGGCATGAACGTGGCCCGATTCAACTTCAGCCACGGATCCCAGGCAGAGCACCAGGAGCGGTACGACCGCGTCCGGCAGGTCTCCGCGGACACCGGGCGCGCCGTCGGCGTCCTCGCCGACCTCCAGGGCCCCAAGATCCGCCTCGAGACCTTCGCCGAGGGACCGGTCGAGCTGGTGCGCGGTGACGAGTTCACCATCACCACCGACGACGTCCCCGGCGACAAGTCCATCTGCGGCACCACCTACAAGGGTCTGCCCGGCGACGTCTCCAAGGGCGACCAGGTCCTCATCAACGACGGCAACGTCGAGCTGCGGGTCGTCGAGGTCGACGGCCCCCGGGTCAAGACGATCGTCGTCGAGGGCGGTGTCATCTCCGACCACAAGGGCATCAACCTGCCCGGCGCGGCCGTGAACGTGCCCGCCCTGTCGGAGAAGGACGTCGACGACCTCCGCTTCGCCCTGCGGATGGGCTGCGACATGGTCGCCCTCTCCTTCGTCCGCGACGCGAACGACGTCAAGGACGTCCACAAGGTGATGGACGAGGAGGGCCGCCGGGTCCCCGTCATCGCCAAGGTCGAGAAGCCGCAGGCCGTCGAGAACATGGAGGCCGTCGTCGCGGCCTTCGACGCGGTCATGGTGGCCCGTGGCGACCTCGCCGTCGAGTACCCGCTGGAGCGGGTCCCGATGGTGCAGAAGCGCCTGGTGGAGATGTGCCGCCGCAACGCCAAGCCGGTCATCGTCGCGACCCAGATGATGGAGTCGATGATCACCAACTCGCGCCCGACGCGCGCCGAGGCGAGCGACGTCGCCAACGCCATCCTGGACGGCGCGGACGCGGTCATGCTGTCGGCCGAGTCCTCGGTCGGCGCGTACCCGATCGAGACCGTGAAGACGATGTCGAAGATCGTCGCCGCGGCCGAGGAGGAGCTGCTCTCCAAGGGGCTCCAGCCTCTGGTCCCGGGCAAGAAGCCGCGCACCCAGGGCGGCTCCGTCGCCCGCGCGGCCTGCGAGATCGCGGACTTCCTGGACGGCAAGGCGCTGGTCGCCTTCACCCAGTCCGGCGACACCGCCCGCCGCCTCTCGCGCTACCGCACGCAGCAGCAGATCCTCGCCTTCACCACCGACGAGGGCACCCGCAACCAGCTCACCCTGAGCTGGGGCGTCGAGTCCTTCCTCGTCCCCTTCGTGGACAACACCGACGCGATGGTCGACCTCGTCGACGCCGAGCTCCTCAAGCTCCAGCGCTACAACGCCGGCGACACGATGATCATCACCGCCGGCTCGCCCCCCGGCGTCCCCGGCACGACCAACATGGTCCGCGTCCACCACCTCGGCGGCACCGAGACCGCCTGATCCCCGCACGCACACGACGGTGGGCCGCACCCCTGGAGGGGGTGCGGCCCACCGTCGTCGTGCGTGGGGTCAGCTGGGCTCGATGGTGTTGCGGAGACCGGGGACCTTGAGGGTGCCGCCGAACTGGCCCGCCTGGCGGAGCTTCACGTTGGTGAAGAACGCGAAGGGGACGTCGAGCGGGGGCGGGGACTCGGGGCCGAAGGTGATCGGGATGAGGCCGAAGAGGTTGCCCTTCAGCTCCTCGGTGTACATGGTCACCGTGCCGTTGCGGATGGTCGACGTCGAGCCCTTGTCGGAGCGGACGTGACCGGTGCGGCCCTCGGAGTGCTCGGTGAGCTGGTGGAGGTCCTTGATGTCGACCGAACCGGCCGTGAACTTCAGGACCTTCTTGATCTTGCCGCTGCCGGTCTTGACCTCGACGATGCCGTGGTACTTGAGGCCGTTCAGCGTGAGCAGCGAGCTCTCCAGACGCCAGGGCTCGTCCGGCAGGAGGGCGATGCCCTGCTCCAGGTCGGCGTCCGCGAGGGCCTGCGCGTCGCGCTCGGGGCAGGGGAACCGCGGCTTGGCGCCGTCGGGTATGGACTCGTCCTTCGTGACGTCGAGGCCCTTGGCGCTCTCGGGGAGCTCCTCGGTCTCGGCGCCGGCCTGCTCGGCGGCCTTCTCGATCGCCGTCTTGGTCTTCTCGGCCGCCGGGTCCGCGGCCGTCCCGGGCTTGGCGGTCGCGGTCGGCTCGTCGGCGGTGGCCGGCTTCTGGACCGGGGCCTGCGTCTGCTGCGGCGCGGCCGTGGTGGGCTCCGCCGTGGTGGGCGTGGCCGTCGGCTGCTCGTCCGGGCCGTCGAAGAGGTCCTTGAGGGCGTCGCCTAGACCCAGCGGGTCGAGCGGGTTCCTGGACTTCGTCGGCGTCGGGGTCGCCGTGGGCGTCGGGGTCGCGGTCGGCGCGGGGGAGGTCTTCGCCCGCTCCTGCGTCTGCTGCGTGGTGGCCCGCGCGGTCTCCGTCGCGGTCGGCGTCGGCGTCGCGGTGGCGCTCGGGGTGGCGGTGGCCGAGGGGGTGTCCGTCGGCTTCGCGGTCTGCGTGGGCGTCGGCTTCGCCGTCTCCGTCGCCTCCGGCGCGGGCTCGTCGGAGCGCGTCACGCAGGGGCCGGGGGCGAAGGGGATGTCCTTCTCGTCCGCGAGGGCGAGCTTGGGCGTGAGGCCCATGCCCACGAACACCGCGGTCGGCATGGCGGCCAGCGCCATCGCCTTGCCCGCGGGGCCCTGGATCCTGTTCAGCAGCGACTTGCGCGGGGCCGCGTGCCGCGGGCCCTCCTTCGCGAGCGCAGACTGATTCTCGTCACCCCGCACTGTTCCTCCCGCCCTTGGCGTCGATCGTCGTGTCGGTCAGCTGGTGGTCCGCCCCGCGCTGCTCCGGGACGCCGGCCGCGGGGACGGCTTCGGTCCCGGGCTCGTTCCCGGGCTGGGGCTCCGCACCGGCCTCGTGGGATTCCTCGGGCTGACCGTCGTGCTGTGCGCCGGCGTCGTCGGTCTCCTCGACCGGGGGCGCGGGGGCCCAGGCGGCGGACATGCCGCCTCCGACGAGGGCGAGCAGGAACCCGATGACCAGGCCACCGAAGTTCGACACCGGGATGGAGACGAGCGCCAGCACGATCGACGCGATGCCCGCGAACACCCGCACGACGGGCTGGAACCACATCGTCAGACCGAGCGTGATGAGCAGGACGCCGATGATCAGGGCGCCGGCTCCGGCGGTCGTCTGCATGGCGAGCGTGACGTTGCCGAGCCGCATGTCCCCGTACGGGAGGTAGGCGATCGGTACGCCGCCGATCATGGTGAGCAGGCCCGCCCAGAAGGGCCGGGTCTGCCGCCAGACCTTGAACCGGTTGTCCTTGTGGGGGACTTCGCGGGAGGCGGGGATCTCGGCGCTCATGGAACAGCTCCCTGGAAGCGGTGTTGCTGAGAAAAGAAGATGGAGAGGACGGACCTGGCGGGTGGGACCGCGGGCGGCGGCCCCACCCCCTGGTACCGATCGGTCCGGAGGGACCGGTCGGTACTAGTAGCACTCCTGCGAGGTACCGCGGTGCAGGGAGAGGTGCAGGTCCGGGAGCTTGAAGGTGCCGGCCGTGGTGGCCCACGCCTTCTGCTCGACGTTGTTCAGGGTCGCCTGCTCGGCGCGCTGGCCGAAGCCGTACGGGTTCGCCTTGGTGTTGGGCTGGATGCCCGGCTTGCCCGGAGCCTTCGGGAGGGCACCGGCCGCGACGCCGATGTCGATGTTGGTGAACTCGGCGT
Source organism: Streptomyces sp. NPDC104202 (assembly GCF_055584185.1). Taxonomy (NCBI): domain Bacteria; kingdom Bacillati; phylum Actinomycetota; class Actinomycetes; order Kitasatosporales; family Streptomycetaceae; genus Streptomyces; species Streptomyces sp. NPDC104202. The sequence continues at coordinate 93,800 of NZ_JBVJMN010000019.1, forward strand.
CGGCCTTGAGCTCGGAGACATCGAGGTAGATGCCCTTCGCGTAGACCTTGTCCTCGTCCTTGCCGGTCTTCGCGGCCTCGGTGCCGGCCTCCAGGCGGAGGGTGACGTCACCGACGAAGGGGATCTTCGGCGTGACGACGGACTGGCACATGTTGGTGATCCAGGCCTCGGAGAAGCCGGACACCGCCACCGGGGCGGCGAAGTCCTTGCCCTCGAGGTCCTTGCCGGCGTCGACGCTGCCGTACTGGACGAAGTCCGTACCGACGAGGCTGTTCGCCTTAACCTTGAATTCCTGGCCGGAGATGCTGAAGGACGCGGCGAGCGCGCCCTGGGCCAGGCCGACACCGATCGCGGCCGTCGCGGCCACACTCGGGACCATGACGACGGCGAACCGCTTCCATCTGGTCCCGCCACGAACCTGGGACTTCATGAGAATTCCTCCTTCTCGGACGTACATCTCCGGAAGGGCCCTGGGCCCGTCCTGGGATGGGAGAAGAGCTACGTCCTCGGGAAGGAGAGCGCCGAGGCGTCAAACGGCGCGCTGCGCGTCCGAATCACCGGCGATCACCCCCGAGCGACAACCATGGGCCACGCTTTTCGCGTGACCTGATTGGACAGGCCCCACTCGGTGAGAGCGGGAACCCCCCTGTCCACGACCGGTGCCGGAACACCGGTCCGCCCGGTGGGGACCTTCGCCGCGTTCCCGGTTGGTTTGCCGGGGTGGTGCGGTTCGGACCGAGCGTCGCCGATCGTGGTCCATTCCGGGCCCCCGCACAAGGGGGTTCGTTACTCGCTAGTAACGGGTGGATAACCGGCCGATGGCGGGGCGGCGCCGAACGGGCACTCAGGGTGCGGTCGAGTGACCGCCGATATCGGCAGATCGCCGTATGAATCCGGACAGAATCACGGAGTTGATTTACTGCAAGTAACAGCGGCCGCGATTACCAAGTTTTGGTAAAGCGCGGCCGCTGTCTGTCGTTCTGTCGCCAAATCGTCCGACGATCCGGCGCCCTGCCCGGGGTGCGGAAAGACCTCAGAACAGCACGCGGGCGAGGGCCTGGCGGCCCGCCGTCACGCGCGGATCCTCGGCGCCGATGACCTCGAAGAGCTCCAGGAGCCGCAGGCGGGCGGTGTCCCGGTCCTGGCCGGCCGTGCGGCGCACGGTCTCCACCAGGCGGCCGAAGGCGTCCTGGACGTGACCGCCGACCAGGTCCAGGTCGGCGGCGGCGATCTGCGCGGCCACGTCGGCCGGGTCGTCCGCCGCGTTCTTGCGGACGACGCCCGGGTCGAGGTCCTGCACGCGCTGCAGGAGTTCGGCCTGGGCGAGACCGAGCTTGGCCTCGGGGTGCGCCGGGTCGTCGGCGAGCACGTTCTTGTACGCCTGGACGGCGCCGGCCAGGTCACCGGCGTCGAGCGCGGTGAGCGCGGCTTCGAGCAGCGCGTCGTACGGGCCGGCCGGGCGCGCGGCGGGGGCCGCGTCGTCGGCGTCCGCGTCGACCGCGATGCCGGTGAGGCCGAAGCGCTCCTCGCCGATCTGGATCAGCTGGTCGAGGGTCTCGCGGATCTGCGCCTCGGGCACCGCACCCTGGAAGAGCGGCAGCGCCTGACCGGCGACCACCGCGAAAACGGCCGGAATTCCCTGGATGCCGAACTGCTGCATCAGCATCTGGTTGGCGTCGACGTCGATCTTCGCGAGCAGGAAGCGGCCGTTGTACTCGACGGCGAGCCGCTCCAGGAGGGGGCCGAGCTGCTTGCACGGCTCGCACCACTCGGCCCAGAAGTCGAGGACGACCGGGACCTCGGCCGAGCGCTGGAGCACCTCGCGCTCGAAGCCGGCCTCGTCGACGTCGATCACCAGGGCGGAGGGCGAGACGGCGGCGGGTCCACCCTGCCGGGCGGCCTCGGCGCGCACCTGCTCCGCCTTGGCCTTGGCCTCACCGGCCGCCTTCACCGCGGCGAGGTCGACGACGCCGCTCATGGACATGTTTCGGGGCTGCATGAGTACATCCTCCCCCTTCCGCGCGCGTAACCGGTAAGCCATGGCTGAACCGTGCCGTCCTCAGGCCTCCCGCCGGTGTGCGAGACGTGTGGACGACACGGTTCTTCGTCTTCGTTCGCGCCGGGTCCCCACCCGGCGCCGTGGTTGTCGCTCAGGCCGCTCATTGCCTTTCGCTACAGGTCGTAGCGTAACTGTCCGGGGGGAGGCGGCGGGAGGGCCGGGCCGCGATCCGCACGGTGAACTGCCTCACATCGCGCGCCTCTGGCGCGATACCTACCGACGGGTATGGTCGGTTTCCATGTGTAGCCGCACCAACCCGCGCGTCAGAAGGACCGGACGCCCCCGCTCTCCCGAGGCCGACACGGCCATCCTGGAGGCGACCCGGGCCGCTCTGGTCGAGCTGGGCTGGTCCAAGCTCACGATGGGCGACGTCGCCGGCCGCGCCGGGGTGGCCAAGACGACCCTGTACCGCCGCTGGGCGAACAAGAACGAACTCGTGGTGGACGCCGTCGCCGTCCTCTTCGACGAACTGGAACTGCCCGACCTGGGTTCCCTCCAGGCCGACATCGAGCACGTCGTCCTCCAGTTCGCGGCGCTGCTGGAGCGCCCCGAGACCAAGACGGCCCTGATGGCCGTGGTCGCCGAGTCCACCCGCGACGAACCGCTGCGCGAACGCATCCGCGCCTCGATCGTCGACCGGCAGAAACGGCTGGTCCTGGCCGGGCGCATGCGGGCGCAGCAGCGCGGCGAACTCCCGGCGGGCCGCGACCCGGTCGCGACGGACGCCACCGACGACCTGATCTTCGACGTGATCGCGGGCGCGGTCGTGCACCGCGCTCTGGTCAGCGCCGAGCCCGTGGACGAGGCGTGGGTGGCCCGCCTCTCCGCCCTCCTCGTGGGGGGCCTGGGCGCGGTGGCGGCGGCCGGCGGCTGAGACGCCGACGCGGGGGGGGGGGGGGGGGGGGGGGGGGGGGGGGGGGGGGGGGGGGGGGGGGGGAGGGAAGGGGGGGGGGGGGGGGGGGCTCCCCCCCCCCCCCCCCCCCGCGTCGAGGGACTCCGAAAGAGACGACCTAGAAGCCCGGGGGCTCCGTGTAGACGCCCCACTCGTCGCGCAGGGCGTTGCAGATCTCGCCGAGCGTGGCCTCGGCGCGCACGGCCTCCAGCATCGGGACGATCATGTTCGAGCCGTCCCGGGCGGCCGCGAGCATCGCGTCGAGGGAGGCGCGGACCTTGGCGTCGTCGCGGCGCTCCTTGCGCTCGCCGAGGACCCGGACCTGCTCCCACTCGACCTCGTGGCTGACGCGGAGGATCTCCAGGTCGCCGGTGACCGAGCCGTGGTGGACGTTGACGCCGACGACCCGCTTGTCGCCCTTCTCCAGGGACCGCTGGTACTGGAAGGCGGACTCGGCGATCTCGCCGGTGAACCAGCCGTCCTCGATGCCGCGCAGGATGCCGGAGGTGATCGGGCCGATCGGGTGCTGCCCGTCCGGGTGGGCGCGGCGGCCGCGCTCCTTGATCTGGTCGAAGATCTTCTCGGCGTCGGCCTCGATGCGGTCGGTGAGCTGCTCGACGTACCAGGAGCCGCCCAGCGGGTCGGCCACGTTGGCGACGCCGGTCTCCTCCATCAGCACCTGCTGGGTGCGGAGCGCGATCTCGGCGGCCTGGGCGCTGGGGAGCGCGAGGGTCTCGTCGAGGGCGTTGGTGTGGAGGGAGTTGGTGCCGCCGAGGACGGCGGAGAGGGCCTCGACGGCGGTCCGCACGACGTTGTTGTACGGCTGCTGGGCGGTGAGGGAGACACCGGCGGTCTGGGTGTGGAAGCGCAGCCACTGCGCCTTGTCGGTCCTGGCGCCGTAGACCTCCTTCATCCAGCGGGCCCAGATGCGGCGGGCGGCGCGGAACTTGGCGATCTCCTCGAAGAAGTCGAGGTGGGCGTCGAAGAAGAAGGAGAGGCCGGGCGCGAAGACGTCCACGTCGAGGCCGCGGCTCAGCCCCAGCTCGACGTAGCCGAAGCCGTCGGCGAGCGTGTACGCCAGCTCCTGCGCGGCCGTCGCCCCGGCCTCGCGGATGTGGTAGCCGGAGACGGAGAGCGGCTTGTACGCGGGGATGCCCTGCGCGCAGTGCTCCATCAGATCGCCGATGAGGCGCAGGTGGGGCTCGGGCTCGAAGAGCCACTCCTTCTGCGCGATGTACTCCTTGAAGATGTCGGTCTGGAGCGTGCCGTTGAGCACGGCCGGGTCGACGCCCTGGCGCTCGGCGGCGACCAAGTACATGCAGAAGACGGGCACGGCGGGGCCCGAGATCGTCATGGAGGTGGTGACGTCGCCGAGCGGGATGTCCTTGAAGAGGACCTCCATGTCGGCGGCGGAGTCGATGGCGACGCCGCAGTGGCCGACCTCGCCGAGGGAGCGGGGGTCGTCGGAGTCGCGGCCCATGAGGGTGGGCATGTCGAAGGCGACCGAGAGGCCGCCGCCGCCGGCGTCCAGGATCATCTTGTAGCGCTCGTTGGTCTGCTCGGCGTTGCCGAAGCCGGCGAACTGGCGGATGGTCCAGGTCCGGCCGCGGTAGCCGGTCGGGTGGAGTCCCCGGGTGAAGGGGTACTCACCGGGCCAGCCGATGCGCTCGAACCCCTCGTAGGTGTCGCCGGGGCGGGGCCCGTAGACGGGCTCCACGGCGTCACCGGAGAGCGTGGTGAAGTCGGCGTCCCGCTTGCGGGCCTTGTCGTAACGGGCCTGCCAGCGTCGGCGGCCTTCCTCGATCGCGTCAGCGTCCATGCTTCGAATTTACTAGGACGTCCTAGTAAATGTCGACGGCAAACCTCCGCACATGCGTGCGGAGGTGGGGGTCAGGCCTCGACCGGCTCCGGCCGCACGCCGCTGACCAGCGGAAGCGTCTCGCGGACGACCTTGCGCTCGACGAAGAAGGCGGCGAGGGGAATCGTCCCGGAGACCAGCACCCAGAGCAGCTTCCCGAACGGCCACTTGGCCTTGGAGCCCAGGTCGAAGGCGAAGACCAGGTAGATGATGTAGAGGACGCCATGGGCCTGGGAGACCGCGAAGGTCACGTCCTCGCCCATGTCGAACCCGTACTTGAAGACCATGCACGTGCAGAGCACGAGGAGCATGACGGCGGTCACGTACGCCATGACGCGGTAGCGGGTCAGCACGCTGGATTTCATGCCGTCGAGCGTAACGGCACGTTCCGGGCGATCTTCGCGCGGGGCTACCTCTCCTCGAAGTCGTCCGCCGCGACCCGCAGCGGACGCAGCATCGCGAAGATCTCGGCGCACTCCTCGGCGTCGTACGCGCCGAGACCGAACTCCATCTCCATCAGGTCGCGGGTCGCGGACTCGACGACCTCGCGGCCCTTCTCCGTGATCGAGGCGAGGGTGCCGCGGCCGTCGTTGGGGTTGGGCCGCTTGTCGACGAGGCCCGACCTCACCAGGCGGTCGACGGTGTTCGTCACCGAGGTGGGGTGCACCATCAGCCGCTCGCCGATCTTGGACATCGGCAGCTCCCCGGCCTTCGAGAAGGTGAGCAGCACCAGGGCCTCGTACCGCGCGAAGGTCAGCCCGTACGGCTTCACCACGGCGTCGACCTCCGCCAGGAGGATCTGGTGGGCGCGCATGATCGAGGTGATCGCGGCCATCGAGGGGACCGGGCCCCAGCGCTTCTGCCAGAGTTCGTCGGCGCGGGCGATGGGGTCGAAGGGGAGACTGAGCGGCTTCGGCACGCGTCGACCTTACCGACTGGTCATATGCCGGTCAGCCCCGTCTCGCCTTTCGGTCGCCCGCAGCTCCACGACGGCGGCGACGGCACAGAGCGTGCCGAGGACCCCCGCGCCCGCGACGACCGTGTGGACGGCCGCGAACTCGGCCGCGACCCCGGCCCCCGCCATGCCCACGCCCTGGACGGTCATCATGCCCGCGGTCATCAGGGTCATCGCCCTCCCCCGCTGCTCCTCGGGGACGGCGGCGACGAACCAGGCGTCGAGGCCGAGGGTGTACGCGCCGGTCGCACCCGCGAGGAAGAGCGCGGCGGCGGCGACGGCGAGCCCCGGCGCGGGGGCGTAGAGGAGGTACGGCAGGACGGCGGCGAGCGCGAGCGGCAGCACGATCCGGGAGCGCGTCGCCGGGCTCAGGAACGAGCCGGCGAAGAGCTCGCCCGCGATGGTGCCGACGGGCAGCGCGCACATCAGGAGGCCGAGCGCCGCGGTGGAGACGCCGATCTCGTCGGCGTAGGGGGCGGCGAGCGCCTCGGGCACGACGGCGAAGAGCGGCGGCACCCAGAACAGCAGCATCAGGGCGCGCACGCGCCGGTTCCGCAGGACCTCCCAGGTGCCGGCGAGACCGGTCCGGGTCCCGCCGGCCGCCCTGGCCGGACGGCGGACGGTGCCCAGGCGCAGCAGCAGCGCGGAGGCGAGGAAGGTGGCGGCGGTGACGGCGAGGGCGCCGCGCGGCGGTACGGCGGTGAGCAGCACGCCGCCGACGGCGAAGCCGGCCAGGAGCGCGCTCTGCGAGACGATCCGCAGCAGCGAGCGGCCCAGGACGAAGAGGTCGCCCTCGCCGAGGATGTCGGCGAGGGTCGCCATCCGGGTGCCGTTGAAGACGGGCGAGACGACCGCGATCGCGCAGCGCAGCACGAGCAGGACGGCGACGGGCGTCGCCGGGACCGTCATCGTGGCGACGCAGGCCGCGCAGAGGAGGTCGCAGACGACGAGGATCCGCCGGGGCGGCAGCCGGTCGGTGAGGCCAGCGAGGAGCGTGCCGCCGACGAGATAGGGGAGGAACCCGAGCGCGAAGGTCAGGGAGGAGAGCAGCGGCGAACGGGTCAGGTCGTAGACGAGCACGGTCAGCGCCAGCTCGCTGACGACGACGCCGAGCAGCGAGAACAGATGGGCCACGAACACGAACCGGAACTCGCGGACGGCGAAGACGGCCCGGTAGCCGGGGCCGGCGGACGCGGCGCCGGGGACAGGGACGGGGACGGGGCCGGCGGGGGCCGGGGCGCCCGGCGCGGGGGCGTCGTCGTGCGGGGGCGCCGGCTCCGGCGCCCGGGTGTCGTTCGTGGGCATGGACGGAGCGTGCCGGGCGCGGGGGCCGGACTCTAGACTTTCGGCCTGAGACGAATGTCCGGGGAGGGGCCGTGCCGTACCACCTGCGCTTCGGGGAGGCCGATCCCCTGCGGATCCGGTTCGCGGTCTCGCCGCTGTGGGAGACGCACTCGGCCGTGCGGGTCCTGGCCCGGCCGCGGCAGCAGGGGTACCACCTGCCGTGGATGCGGCGGATCGCGGGCGCCGCGCGGGAGCTCGACCTCGGGCCGCTCCAGCTGCTGATGCCCCGGCGCGGACACAGCCCGGACTTCCTGTACCCGCCGCCGATCAGGGCGGTCGCCTCGTTCGAGGAGGAGATCGCGGCCGTCCGGGAGACCGATCCGGCGCTCGCCCGGGACGACTTCGCGCGGGCGCTGGCCGAGACGCCCGGGGCGGCCGGGACGCCGGAGGGGCGGCGCATGCTCGCCGATCCCGCCGGGTCGGTGGGGTGGCTCGCCGATCTCCTGGAGGACGCCTGGGAGGCGCTGATCGCGCCGGACTGGCCGCGGCTGCGGGCGCTCCTGGAGGCGGACGTGGCGTACCACTCGCGACGGCTCGCCGAGGGCGGGCTCGAACGGCTGCTGGGCGAGCTGCACCCCTCGTTCGACTGGGCCGCCGAGTCGGCCACGCTGCGGGTGGCGTACTCCGGCGATCACGACCGGCCGCTGGACGGGCAGGGACTCGTGCTGCTGCCGTCGGTGTTCACCTGGCCGGACGTGGTGAGCGGCTTCGACCCGCCGTGGCAGCCGACGGTGGCCTATCCGGCGCGCGGCATCGGCGGGCTGTGGACGGAGCCCGCCGGGCGCACCTCGGAGGCGCTCGGCCGGCTGCTCGGGCCCGTCCGGGCGGACGTCCTGTGCGCGCTGACGGAGCCGATGGGGACCACGGCGCTCGCCCATCTGCTGGGCAGGGCCCCCTCCACCGTCTCCGCGCACCTGGCGGTGCTGCGCGACGCGGGGCTGCTGGCGTCGCGGCGGTACGGCCACCAGGTGCTGTACGAGCGGACGCCGCTGGGCATCGCGGTGTCGCAGCCCGGCACCGACTGAGCGCCGTGCCACGATGGCCCGTGATGTCGCGTAAAGCGTGGTTCCGCACCGTCTTGTAGCCGACCCTGGGGGCCGGATGTCCCGCCGCACCGTCACCGCCGCCGCCCTGGCCCTGGTCGCCGCGCTGCTCCTGACCGGGTGCGGCGAGGACGGGACGACGCGGCGGCCCGCGGGGCCGCCGTCCTCGCGCGGCGAGGCGGTCCCCTCCTCGGGGTCGCCGTTCTGGGTGGACCCGGAGAGCGACGCGGCCCGCCAGGTGCGGCAGTACGAGGCCCAGGGCAGGGCCGAGGACGCCCGGATGCTGAGGCGGATCGCCGACCGGCCGGTCGCGGACTGGCCCGCCGGCGACGACCCGGTGCCCGAGATCGGCCGCGCGGTCCGCGGTGCGACCGCCGCCGGCCGCACCGCCGTCTTCGTCGCGTACAACATCCCGCACCGCGACTGCGGGATGTACTCGGCGGGCGGCGCGCACGACGGGGAGGCGTACCGGAGGTGGGTCGACGCGTTCGCCTCCGCGATCGGCGAGGCGTCGGCGATCGTGGTCCTGGAGCCGGACGCGGTGCCGCACGTCGTGGACGGCTGCACCCCGGCGCAGTACCACGGCGAGCGCTACGCACTGCTGGCCGGGGCGGTCGCGCGGCTGAAGCGGCAGCCGCACACCCGGGTCTACCTGGACGCCGGCAACCCGGCGTGGATCGACGACCCGGGCAAGCTGGTCGAGCCGCTGCGCCGGGCGGGCGTCGCGCACGCGGACGGCTTCTCCCTGAACGTCTCCAACTTCCAGCGCGACGAGGACGTCGGGGACTTCGGGGCCACGCTGTCGGGGCTGCTCGGCGGCGCGCACTTCACCGTCGACACCAGCCGCAACGGCGACGGCCCCCTCCCCGGCGACCGGGCGGACGCCTGGTGCAATCCGCCCGGCCGCGCCCTCGGCGTGCCCCCGACGGACCGGACCGGCGACGAGCTCGTCGACGCCTACCTCTGGATCAAGCGCCCCGGCGACTCCGACGGCCCGTGCCGGGGCGGCCCCGCCGCCGGGACCTGGTGGCCGGAGTACGCCCTGGGCCTGGCCCGCCGGGCGAAGTCCTAGGAGGTGTCCTCCCCCGGGGTGTCCTACTCCGCCGGGGTCTCCTCCTCCACCTGGATCCACTTGGCCTCGGACGGGACGCCCTGGTCGTCGGTGACGAAGAGCATGTACCAGCCGGGCGGGACGAGCGTGCGGTCGCGCGGCACCTCGACGGTGAGGGTCATCCCGTCCTGCCCCCGCGTCAGCCCCAGCTCGACGGAGCGCTGTTCGACGTCCGTGGTGTGGGTGACGGCGCTGGGCCGCATGAGCCGGGCCTTGACGATCCGGCCGGCGTCCTTCGTCCGGAAGGTGGCGCGGCCGTTCTGGTCGAGTTCCGGGGAGCCCTCCCCCAGGACGGGACGGCCGGCGCCGGCCCGGTGGAGGGAGGGCGGGGTGAAGACCTCGATGCGCTGCTCGAAGGTGCCGAGCCTGGTGTCGTCCTTGTCGTCGAAGAGCGGGTCGGAGCCGAAGGTGGCGACCCGGCCGTCGGGCAGCAGCAGCGCCTCGGAGTGGTAGTTGCGGCCGACGGTGGGTGCGGCCGCCTCGGTGAAGGCGTTGGTCCTCGGGTCGTAGAACTGCGCCTTGAGGATGTCGCTGCCGCCGCGCCCCCGGTAGTCCTCCGATCCGCCGGTGGTGAAGACGGAGTCGTCGGGCATGAGGACGCCGCTGAGGTAGCGGGTGCCCTGCGGGAGCGGGGGGCCGTCGGCGAAGGCGGGGTTCTCCCGGGAGAGGTCGACGATCGAGGTGCGGGCGGTGGACTTCGAGGACTCGCCGACCCCGCCGCCGCCGAGGACCATGACCTTCTGGTCCTGGGCGGGCGGCAGCAGGAGCGAGGCGGAGGTCTCCAGCTGGTCGGGGTGGGTGAGGCCGCCGAGCTTGGTGAAGGAGTTGCGCTCCAGGTCCCACAGGCCGGGTTCGCGTCCCTTCTCGGCGGGCCCGTAGCCGGCGTTGGAGCCGGTGTAGAGGAGCTTGCCGCCCTTGGTGAGGAAGAGGGAGGGGTAGGTGGGGAAGTAGCGGAAGGGGCCCTTGGACCACGTCCCGGTCCGGGGGTCGTAGATCTCGTTGTCCCCGGGGACGACGTCGCCGACGTCGTCGAGTCCGGAGACGGCCAGGACCCGGCCGTCGTCGAGGGTGACGAGGGTGGGGTACCAGCGGGCGTCCTTCATGGGGGCGACCGGGACGTACTTCTCGGCCGTGGGGTCGAACTCGTAGGCGCTCCTGATGCCCTGGAAGTCCTGCTTCTCGGTGGTGAGCTTCTGGGCGAGGCCGTAGACGTCGTCGGCGGCCTGGCCCTTGAGGCCGACGATCTCGTACTGCGCGGCCTCGGTGGTGAGGGCCTGCGGGCCCTCCTCGCGCGCCTCGACGAAGACCCGGGCCTCGGCGGCGGTCACCTTGGTCTCCCACGGCTTCATCTGGCCGCTGGCGAAGTAGGAGATCGCGAACTCGCGCGTGGCCTTGGGCACGGTGACGTCGGAGGTGGAGACGTACTCGACCCCGGACGGGGAGCGGAAGACCGTGCCCTTCCTGAGGGTGACGGCCCGGTCGGGGCTCTCGTTCTTGACCCGCATGCCGCCGCCGGCCTTCTTCACCTCGCCGTCGAGGACCTCGTAGCGGGCGGTGCCGCCGGCGACGAGGAGGCGCCCGTCGGGGAGCTGGGAGTGGCCGGAGCAGAAGAAGTCCTCGGGGGTGGGAATCTTCTTGAAGGTGTTCTTCGCCGGGTCCCAGAGGACGGACTCGAAGGTGCCGGCGTCGAAGTTCTTCTGGCTGTTGCCCGATCCGGCGACGAGCAGCACCTTGCCGGTGTGCAGGAGCGCGGCGTGGATGGCGTTGACGCGGTAGCGCTCGGGGACGGCGACCTCGGCCCAGGAGCCGTACTGCCGCATGTACCCGGGCTGGGCGATCTTGTACGCGTGGTACTTCTCCGCCACGAAGGAGACGGCGGCGGGGGCGTTGAGGGCGGCCAGGAGGCCGACCGCCGCGGTGCCGAGCACGGGCTTCCTGAACTTCCCCGGCGGACGGTGGGCCATGGCTCAGTTCCCTCCGGTCGTGGGCGAGGGGCCGGCGGGGGCGGGCGGCACCGCCGTGACGGCCGCCGCCCGGACCTCGGTCCCCTCGCGGGCGTGGATCAGGCCGCGGGCCCTGGCGCGGTCGCGGGCCTGCTCGCGGACGCGCAGGGAGCGCCGTCCGCGCACGGCCGTGACGGCCCACAGGGCGACCGGGGCCAGCGTGACGGCGAGCGCGAGGACGGCCCAGGTGCGCATGGCGGCGTGGGTGTGGCCGTAGGCCGCGGAGGCGGCCAGCGAGGCGACGAGGACCGCTGCCCAGGCGAGGTGGACGCGGAAGGTGCGCAGCCGGTCGGGGCTGGCCTCGCCGCCCTTGGGGGTGACGACGAAGCGGCCGCGGGTGCGCAGGACGGCCGAGGCGAGGGAGGTGAGGTAGAGGGGCGCGGAGAGGGCGGACATGGCCATGCCGGCGAGGCCGCCGGAGCCCTCGGGTTCGTGGGGCGAGACGTTGTGCCGCCGGTTCCAGAGGTAGAGGCCGATCTGGAGGGCGACGGCGTCGCTGTAGATCATCAGCCAGACCTGGGTGGAGACCTGGGTGCCGGAGGCGCCGAGCCAGAGGTACAGGACGCAGCTGAGGACGCCCAGGAGCCAGTTGACGGCGGTCATCGGGTAGTAGACGAGCATCAGGGTGTAGTTGAGGAGGCGGCCAGGCGGGATGCGGAACGGTGCCTTCCAGTACTGCCGGAGGATCGTCTCGTAGGTCCCCCGCGACCAGCGCAGCTGCTGGGAGAAGAAGTCGGTCCAGGAGGCGGGACCCTCGCCGACGGCGAGGACGTCGGGGGTGTAGACGGAGCGCCAGAAGTGCCCGGTGGCCGGGTTCCTCCTGCGGTGCAGTTCGAAGCCGGTGGCCATGTCCTCGGTGATCGAGTCGTACAGGCCGCCGACCTGCCGCACGGCGGATGTCCGGACGACGTTGTTGGTGCCGACGAACATGGGCGCGCGGTAGCGGTTCCCGGCCCGCTGGACGAGCGCGTGGAAGAGGAACTGCTGGGACTCGGCGGCCTTGGTGACGGCGCCGGTGTAGTTGCCGTAGACCTGCGGGCCGACGACGAAGGCGACGTCGGGGTCGCGGAAGTAGCCGAGCATCCGCTCCAGGAAGGCGGGGTGCGGCACGTGGTCGGTGTCCACGGAGGCGAAGAAGTCGTACGCGTCCCCGTGCCGGGCCAGCCAGGCGTTGTAGTTGCCGTGCTTGGTCCTGGCCTTGTGGGCGCCCTTCGCGCGGTTCCACTCGGGGACGCCGGCGCGGGTGAAGTGGCGGACGCCCAGCCGGGCGCAGAGCGCCCTGGCCTCGCCGGAGTCGCCCTCGTCGAGGAGCCAGACGTCGAGCGGCCCGTCGTGCCGGATCCGCACGGCGCCCTCCAGGGTGGCGCGGACCATGGAGAGGGGTTCCTTGCCCGGCACGAAGGTGGTGAGGAAGGCGACCCGGGTGCCCTTCTCGGCGTACACCGGCACCGGGTCGCGGGCGACCATGGTGGCGTGGGCTATCGACACGACGTTGACCAGCATGAAGAAGCAGATGAGCCCGATCGACACGAGCATCACGGTGTCGTACGGCACGCGCCAGGTGTCGTCGCCCTCGCGGACGGTCCAGTGGCTCGGCCAGACGAGATAGGCGAGGAGGAGCGCCGACAGCAGCGGCGCGAGGCACATGAGGAGGACGGCCCGTATTCGGTGCGGCTCCCTCGACAGCAGGCTCCGGTACCGCACCGTGTACCCCACCGGGCCCGGGTCCGTGAGCGGACCGGCGAGTCGGCTGTAGGTGTCGTAGTCGTAGCCTTCCGGCCGCACGGTGCCTCCCGCTGTCGTCGAACGGGTCGATATCCCTACGAAAGGGGACACCGTTCGGCGTGTCGACCGGAGTTCGCCCGAGTGAGCGTATTCACCGGCCGCGCCCTCCCTGCCGACGCAGCGTGTAGGCGACGGCCCGGCGTGCGACCGGGTTCAGCGCCTCGACGGCGGACATCAGGGCGCCGAGCTGCTCCAGTGCGGTGAACGCGGCCTCCGCGCCCCCCGGGTCGACGCCCTCGTAGAGCCCCAGACCGACGAAGGAGGCGGCGACCGCGCGGGCGAGCCCGGCCGCGTCGGTGAACTCGGCGAACGGGGTCCCGGCGAGGACGCGGACGAGCACCTGCTCGATCTCGGCGATCCACAGGTCGAGCCCCGCGGCGGTGGCGGGCACCAGCCGGGGGTGGGACTGCGCCCCCGCCAGCAGCTGCCCCAGGAAGGCCACGTGACCGGCCTTCCGCTCCTCCTCGTGCATCTCGCGCCCGAAGGCGAGCAGTTCGTTGAGGCTCGTGACGGAGCGGAGCCGCTCGCGGTGGCGGGCGACCCGCCGCTCCGCGCCGTGCCGGCACGCCTCGGCGAGCAGCTCGTCGACGGAGCCGAAGTGGTAGAAGACCAGGGCCTGGTTGACCCCGGCGGCGGTCGCGATGGCGCGCGCCGACGCCTTGGAGATGCCCTGCTCGACGAGGGTGCGCAGGGCGCCTTCGAGGAGCTTCTCCCGGGTCTCCTGGCTCCGGGAGTCCTGCGCCCGCCCGCCCGCCGCGGTCCTGCCGCTCACGCCCTCGCCTCCTCGCGCACCGGGCGCAGCCCGGCGCGCACCCCCCGGGAGCGTACGTCGGCGTACTCGGCGGTGAACGACCCGCGGTAGCCGAAGAGCGGGCCGGCGTACCGGTTGACCACCCGGACGTCGACGAGGAAGCGCCCGGTGCGCTCGTCGAAGGACTCGCGCACCTCGGCCCGGCCGCCGATCACCTCGGGGACGCGCACGTCCAGCGGCCCCTCGCGGAAGCGGTGCTCGCCGGAGGTGATGAGGAGCGAGCCGTCGGGCTCGACGGTGGGGTGCAGGTCGCTGGCGAGGTGCTGGTGGGTGCCGAGGTAGTCGAGGACGCAGTCGCGCTCGGGGCTGTGCACCATCGTGGCGTCGAAGCGCCGGGGGCCGCCGGGCAGGTCGAAGGTGCGGACGAAGGTGACGGTCTCGCGCCCGTAGGAGTCGGCGTACGGCACGTTCTCGATGCGGAAGGGGACGTCGCGGCCGGTGCGGGGCAGCAGGATGTTGCGGGTGCCGCCGAGCGCGAGGAACGGCTTCACGAACGCCCGGCCGTGCCAGATCCGGTCCATGACGCCCCGCCCCACGCACATCTCCCCGCTCGCGAGCCCCACCGAGAAGCGGCGCCGGAGCTCCGGGTGCAGCCGCTCGAAGGCGGCGTCGCCCATGGCGGTGCGGAAGATCGAGGTCACGGCTGCTCCAGGGTGGCGAGGAGCCGGGGCTCCCGGGCGGGGGCGGGCGGGGTGCGCGGGCAGCGCCGGGCCGCGGGTGCGCGGGACGAGGGCGGCAGCAGGACGGCGGCGGCGAGCCCGGCGATCGTCAGCGGTACGGAGGCGAGCGAGCCGAGCCCCGGCGGCAGCCGGGTCAGGACGACGGGAAGGGCGACGAGCAGCACCCGGCCGGCGAGTTCGAGCAGCCAGCGGTTGCGGGCGCGGGCCGGGGTGACGCCCCGCTCGCACCAGAGCCGCAGCCGGTCGAAGGACCAGGCGGTGGCCCAGCCCATGAGGGGCCTCAGGACGAGCCGGTCGGCGGCGCGGCCGAACCGGCCCCAGCGCGGCCGGTAGTCGTAGCCGGTGAGGAAGCGGACGCCGTCGGCGGTGGGCACGTAGCGCCAGTAGCCGCTGCCCTCGGCGAGGAGCGAGAGCGGGTGCGGCGAGGAGAACCGGAGGGCGGAGACCCGTTCGCCGCCGGCCCGGTGGCGCTCCCCCGCGGAGACACCGGTGCCGGCGACGACCAGGAAGGGCAGCACGCGGGTCGCGTAGCGGAAGCGCCGGGGCTCGCCCTCGGCGCACGGCAGGGGGTCGATCTCGGTGAACCGCAGGTCCCACCGCCGGTGGTGCGCGGGGTCCTGCGTGTACTCCCAGAGCGTCTCCAGGTCCGCGCGCACGCGCGTCTCGACGTAGAGACCCATCGCGTTCCCCTGCCCCCCGCCCGTGTTGAGCAACTGCTCAAAACTGCCTCGGGAGGGAACGTAGCCGATTTTGAGCAGTCGCTCAACCGCTGGACGACAAGAAGCCCCCGGCCCTGGGAACAGGACCGGGGGCTCATCGCGAGCGGTCGGCGTCAGGCGCCGAGGTGGCGTTCCACCGTCTCGACCTTCGAGGTCAGACCGTCGGTGACACCCGGACGGATGTCGGCCTTCATGACCACCGAGACGCGCGGCGCACGCGCCTCCACCGCGGCGACGGCGCGCTTCACGACGTCCATCACCTCGTCCCACTCGCCTTCCACGGAGGTGAACATGGCGTCGGTGCGGTGCGGCAGCCCGGACTCCCGGACGACCCGGACGGCGTCGGCGACGTACGCGCCGACCTCCTCCCCCACGCCCAGCGGGGTCACCGAGAACGCGACGATCATGCGTTGACCACGCCTTCGCGGCGGGCGCGGGAGGCGATGACCGCGGCCTCGGCCTCGCGCTTGAGGCGGCGCTCCGCGTAGAAGCCGCCCAGCGGCAGCACCGACAGGACGAAGTACAGGGCGGCCGTCGTCACGTTCCACCGGGTGCGGTTCCAGGCGTCGAGCCAGAACAGCACGTACAGGACGAAGAGCAGGCCGTGGACCGCGCCCATGACCGGAACCGCGTTGAAGTCCGTCGTCCGCTTGAGCACCGAGCAGACCAGCAGGAGCAGGAACGAGACGGCCTCCGGTGCCGAGACGAGCCGGAGCCGGTGGAGGGAGGAAGCGGTCTTGAGGTCCACGGAGGGGGTCACCTTCGTTCGATCTTGTGAACGGATGCACAAGGGCCCGTCCATTGTGCACGCCGACTTTGCTGTCTCTTTAGGCGGGGGCCCAGTACCTTCCTCGGGTGGCAACGTTCCGACTCCAAGGCAGCAAAGCGCTCGCCGTCTCCATGACCGGCGACTCCGTCAAGGCGAAGAACGGCTCGATGGTCGCCTACGACGGCCAGATGGCGTTCAAGAAGATGAGCGGCGGCGGTGAGGGCCTGCGGGGCATGGTCACCCGCCGGCTCACCGGCGAGCAGATGGAGGTGATGGAGGTCCGCGGCCAGGGAACCTGCTGGTTCGCCGACCGCGCCTCCGAGATCAACCTCGTCTCCCTGCACGGCGACAAGCTCTGGGTCGAGGCGAGCAATCTGCTCTGCACCGACGCGGGGCTGCGCACCGGCACCACCTTCACCGGCATGCGCGGCGGGGCCACCGGCAACGGCCTCTTCACCACGACCGTGGAGGGGACGGGCCAGGCGGCGATCATGTCCGACGGCCCCGCGGTGGTGCTGCGGGTGACCCCGCAGTACCCGCTCCAGGTCGACCCCGGCGCGTACATCGCCCACCAGGGCAACCTCCAGCAGCACTTCCAGTCGGGTGTGACCTTCCGCACCCTCATGGGCGAGGGCGGCGGCGAGGCGTTCCAGATCCGCTTCGAGGGGGACGGCCTCGTGTACGTCCAGCCGAGTGAGCGCAACACGATCGGGGGCGACGTCTGATGCCGTTCCGCGAGATCAACTCCAAGATGGTCGAGGCGACCGTCCTGCCCGGGCAGCGGATGTTCAGCCAGCGGGGCGCGATGCTCGCGTACCGCGGCGAGGTCGCTTTCACGCCGAACGTCGCGGGCGGCCAGGGCGGTCTGATGTCGATGATCGGCCGCCGGGTGGCCGGCGAGGCGACGCCCCTGATGACCGTCGAGGGCAACGGCACGGTGATGTTCGGGCACGGCGGCCACCACATCCAGGTGATCGCGCTGACCGGCGACACCCTGTACGTCGAGGCGGACCGGCTGCTCGCCTTCGACGGCACCCTGGAGCAGGGCACGATGTTCATGGGCTCGCAGGGCGGGGTCATGGGCATGGTCCGCGGCCAGGTGACCGGCCAGGGCCTCTTCACCACCACCCTCCGGGGCCACGGCTCGGTGGCCGTGATGGCGCACGGCGGCGTGATCGAGCTGCCCATCACCCCGGGCCGCCCGGTCCACGTCGACCCGCAGGCGTACGTCGCCCACCACGGCGACGTGCGGAACAAGCTCTCCACCGCGCTCGGCTGGCGCGACATGGTGGGCCGCGGCTCCGGCGAGGCCTTCCAGCTGGAGCTGAGCGGCAGCGGCACGGTGTACGTCCAGGCCTCGGAGGAGAAGCTGTGAGCACCCCGGTGATCCACGACCCGACGACCCTTCCGTCGGACGACAACGTCAACCCGTACACCTTCTGCGTGGAGCTCAAGGGCTCCCAGTGGTTCCTGCAGAAGGGGAAGATGATCGCCTACTACGGGCGGATCGAGTTCAACGGCATCGGGCACGGCCGGCTCGACCGGCTGGTCCGGACGTCCTTCCACTCGCCGCTGCACGCGAGCGACTGGGTGGTCGCCGAGGGCAGCGGCAAGATGCTGCTCGCGGACCGCGCCTTCGACGTGAACTCCTTCGACCTGGACGAGGGCAACCTGACGATCCGCTCGGGCAACCTCCTCGCATACCAGCCCACGCTCGCGCTCAAGCAGTCGATCGTGCCGGGCTTCGTCACGCTGATCGGCACCGGCAAGTTCGTGGCCGCGTCCAACGGCCCGGTGGTCTTCATGGAGCCCCCGATGCGGGTCGACCCGCAGGCGCTGGTCGGCTGGGCGGACTGCCCCTCGCCCTGTCATCATTACGACCACGGCTACATGACCGGCGTGATGGGCGGCGTCCGGGCGCTGACGGGCCTGGGCGGCACCTCCGGCGAGGAGCACCAGTTCGAGTTCGTGGGAGCGGGCACGGTCCTGCTCCAGTCGACCGAGCTGCTCATGGCGGAGCGGGCCACCGGCGCGCCGCCGGCGCAGGCGGGTGTACCGGGCGGTCACGGGGCGCCGTCTTCCGGCCAGGCCATGCCCGGGTCGGTACCGCGCCTTCCCGGCCAGCTCGGGGACCTCCAGCGTCGCTTCGGTCTGTGAGCGGTAGTCTGCGGAGTGTGACGCCCTCGAACGTCTGCGCCGGTGCCGGTGCGCCGGGCGCGGGGCGGGTGGTGCGCGGCGTCACGTTCCCCGACTTCGTCAAGAATTCAACTTCTTAGGTAGAATCCATACATGGAGACCGAGACGGCCACCCCGTGGCTCACCGACGGCGAGCAGTGCGCCTGGCGCACGTTCCTGGACGTCCAGCGGATGCTGACCTACCAGCTGGAGCGGGACCTCCAGCCGTTCGGGCTGACGATGAACGACTACGAGATCCTGGTGAACCTCTCGGAGTCGGCGGAACGGCGGCTGCGCATGAGCGACCTGGCCTCCGCCACCCTCCAGTCGAAGAGCCGGCTCTCCCACCAGATCACCCGCATGGAGAACGCCGGCCTCGTCCGCCGCGAGAACTGCGAGTCCGACCGGCGCGGGCTCTACGCCGTGCTGACCGACGACGGCATGGAGACCATGCGCAAGGTCGCCCCGCACCACGTCGAGTCGGTGCGCAAGCACTTCATCGACCAGCTCAGCGGCGAGGCGCTCGGCGACCTCCACGAGTCGCTGAAGCCGATCGCGGAGCAGCTCCGCGGCCGCCGCGGCAAGCCGTGACCTGAGACACGGACAGAGGGCCTCTCCGGACGTACCGGAGAGGCCCTCTGTCCGTGGCTTCAGTGGCCGGTCAGGCTCGCGATCAGCTCGTCGGAGGCCGCGTACGGGTCCAGGGAGCCCGCGACGATGCGCTCGGCGAGGGCGTCGAGACGGGCGTCGCCGTGCAGGTCGCCGATCCGCTCGCGCAGGGCGGTCACGGCGATCGCCTCCACCTCGCCCGCGGCACGGGTCCGGCGGCGCTCCGCCAGGACGCCGTGCTCCTCCATCCAGGCGCGGTGCTTCTCCAGGGCCTCCACGACCTCGTCGATGCCCTCGCCGCGCGCCGCGACCGTCTTGACGATCGGCGGCCGCCAGTCGCCCGCGGTCCGCGCCTCGCCCAGGCCCAGCATGTGGTTGAGCTCGCGGGCGGTCGCGTCGGCGCCGTCCCGGTCCGCCTTGTTCACCACGTACACGTCGCCGATCTCCAGGATGCCCGCCTTGGCGGCCTGGATCCCGTCGCCCATGCCCGGCGCGAGGAGCACGACCGAGGTGTCGGCCTGGCCGGCGATCTCGACCTCGGACTGCCCGACGCCGACCGTCTCCACCAGGATCACGTCGAAGCCCGCCGCGTCCAGGACGCGGATGGCCTGCGGGGCCGCCCAGGCGAGACCGCCGAGGTGGCCGCGGGTCGCCATGGAGCGGATGTAGACGCCCGGGTCGGAGGAGTGCTCCGACATCCGGACCCGGTCGCCGAGGAGCGCTCCCCCGCTGAAGGGGGAGGACGGGTCGACGGCCAGGACCGCCACCCGCCGGCCCGCCCTGCGGTACGCCGAGACCAGCGCGGACGTCGACGTGGACTTGCCGACGCCGGGAGAACCGGTCAGCCCCACCACGTACGCCCCGCCGGTGAGCGGCGCGAGCGCCGCCATCACCTCGCGCAGCTGCGGGGACGCCCCCTCCACGAGCGAGATCAGCCGGGCCACGGCCCGCGGCCTGCCCTCCCGTGCCTGGGCGACGAGTTCGGGGACGTCCACCATCTGCGCTGCTCCTCGGTTGGGTGACTTACTTGCCGGCCACGCGGACGATCAGAGCGTCGCCCTGGCCGCCACCGCCGCACAGGGCCGCCGCGCCGATGCCGCCGCCGCGCCGCTTGAGCTCCAGCGCGAGGTGCAGCACCACGCGGGCGCCGGACATGCCGATCGGGTGGCCGAGGGCGATGGCGCCGCCGTTGACGTTCACCTTCTCGGGGGTGACGCCGAGGTCCTTCATTGACTGCACGGCGACCGCGGCGAACGCCTCGTTGATCTCGATGAGGTCGAGGTCGTCGACGGTCAGGCCGTCCTTCTTGAGGGCGTGCAGGATCGCGTTGGACGGCTGCGACTGGAGCGAGTTGTCCGGGCCGGCCACGTTGCCGTGGGCGCCGATCTCGGCGATCCACTCCAGGCCCAGCTCCTCCGCCTTGGCCTTGCTCATCACGACGACCGCGGCGGCGCCGTCGGAGATCTGCGAGGAGGTGCCGGCGGTGATGGTGCCGTCCTTGGCGAACGCCGGACGGAGCTTGCCGAGGGACTCGGCGGTGGTCTCGGCGCGGATGCCCTCGTCCTTGGCGAAGATCACCGGGTCGCCCTTGCGCTGCGGGATCTCGACCGGGGTGATCTCGGCCTCGAAGATGCCGTTCTTCTGGGCGGCGGCGGCGCGCTGGTGCGACAGCGCCGCGATCTCGTCCTGCTCCGGGCGCCGGATGCCGAGGCGGGTGTTGTGCTTCTCCGTGGACTCGCCCATGGCGATGCCCTCGAAGGAGTCCGTGAGGCCGTCGTACGCCATGGCGTCGAGCATCTCGATCGCGCCGTACTTGAAGCCCTCGCGGGACTTCGGCAGCAGGTGCGGGGCGTTGGTCATCGACTCCTGGCCGCCGGCGACGACCACGTCGAACTCGCCCGCGCGGATCAGCTGGTCGGCGAGCGCGATGGCGTCGAGGCCCGACAGGCACACCTTGTTGATGGTGAGGGCGGGGACGTTCATGGGGATGCCGGCCTTGACGGCGGCCTGGCGGGCGGGGATCTGGCCGGCGCCCGCCTGGAGCACCTGGCCCATGATCACGTACTGCACCTGGTCGCCGCCGATGCCGGCCCGGTCCAGGGCGGCCTTGATGGCGAAGCCGCCGAGGTCGGCGCCCGAGAAGGACTTGAGCGAGCCGAGGAGGCGACCCATGGGCGTGCGGGCGCCCGCGACGATCACTGAGGTGGTACCGGTCGTTCCAGACATGAGGCACGGCCCCTTGGGATGAGGAGTGAACGAGGGTTTACCGCCAATGTACTGAGCGGCGCCGCGCCGGGTCACCGGCCTGCCGGTGTGACGGCGCGCACGTTGCGTAACCACCTCCCCGGCGGTGCACTGGAGGAATGCTGACGCGAATCGACCACATCGGGATCGCCTGTTTCGACCTGGACAAGACCGTCGAGTTCTACCGTGCCACGTACGGTTTCGAGGTCTTCCACTCCGAGGTCAACGAGGAGCAGGGCGTCCGCGAGGCCATGCTCAAGATCAACGACACCTCGGACGGCGGGGCCTCGTACCTCCAGCTCCTGGAGCCGACCCGGGAGGACTCCGCGGTGGGCAAGTGGCTCGCCAAGAACGGCGAGGGCGTGCACCACATCGCCTTCGGCACGGCGGACGTCGACGGGGACGCCGAGGCCATCCGCGGCAAGGGCGTGCGGGTCCTCTACGACGAGCCGCGGATCGGTTCGATGGGCTCCCGGATCACCTTCCTCCACCCCAAGGACTGTCACGGCGTGCTCACGGAACTGGTCACCTCGGCCGAGCCGTCCACTGACCACTCCTCAGCGGAGCACTGACCTCCGGATTCCTGGCCCGGTAGAGTGGGCGACTCCGGGCCGGGGCCGGTCGGGGCTGCTCCGCGTGGCACCGAAGTCGGGATGTCGGGGTCGTCCGATCTGCCACGATTCCCCGGGGGTCCGTCCTCGCCGGTGAGGGCGTACTCGCAGGAGTTGCGACCAGGGTTGGGGTATCCCCTGCTCGAAGAGCTCGGGGAAGGATGGGACCGCGCAGTGCGGGGCTACGAACGCCAGGAGAGCCACCGAGCTGAAGACGACCATCTCGCCAGGTTCGAAGCCGAGATGGACCGGCTGAAGACCGAGCGCGAGAAGGCCGTCCAGCACGCCGAGGACCTCGGATACCAGGTCGAGGTCTTGCGTGCCAAGCTCCATGAGGCGCGCCGCACCATCGCGTCCCGGCCCGCCTACGACAGCGCGGACATCGGCTACCAGGCCGAACAGCTGCTGCGGAACGCGCAGGCGCAGGCAGAGCAGCTCCGCCAGGACGCCGAGCGGGAGCTCCGCGAGGCACGCGCCCAGACCCAGCGCATCCTCCAGGAGCACGCCGAGCACCAGGCCCGGCTCCAGGCCGAGCTGCACACCGAGGCCGTCCAGCGGCGCCAGCAGCTCGACCAGGAGCTCAGCGAGCGCCGGCAGACCGTCGAGGCGCACGTCAACGAGAACGTCGCCTGGGCCGAGCAGCTCCGCGCCCGTACGGAGTCCCAGGCCCGCCGCCTGATGGAGGAGTCCCGCGCCGAGGCCGAGCAGTCGCTCGCCGCCGCCCGCGCCGAGGCCACCCGGCTCGCCGAGGAGACCAGCCGCCGGGTCGGCACCGAGGCCGAGGCCGCCCGCGCCGAGGCCGAGGCGATCCTGCTCCGCGCCCGCAAGGACGCCGAGCGGCTCCTCACCGCCGCCTCCAGCCAGGCGCAGGAGGCCACCAGCCACGCCGAGCAGCTCCGCTCGACCACCACCGCCGAGACCGACCAGGCCCGCCGCCAGGCCACCGAGCTCTCCCGCGCCGCCGAACAGCGCATGCAGGAGGCCGAGGAGAAGCTCCGGCTGGCCCGCGCCGAGGCCGAGAAGGCCCTCACCGAGGCGAAGGAGGCGGCCGCCCGGCAGCTCGCCTCCGCCGAGTCGGTCAACGAGCAGCGCACCCGCACCGCCAAGGCCGAGATCGCCCGCCTCGTCGGCGAGGCCACCAAGGACGCCGAGACCCTCAAGGCCGAGGCCGAGGAGAAGCTCCGGGAGGCGACCGCCCAGGCGGAGAAGCTCGTCACCGAGGCGTCCGACAAGGCCCGCACCGCCGCGGCCGAGGACTCGGCCGCCGCCCTCGCCAAGGCCGCGCGCAACGCCGAGGAGATGCTCACCAAGGCGTCCGAGGACGCCCGCGAGACCACCCGCAAGGCCTCCGAGGAGGCCGAGCGCATCCGCCGCGAGGCCGAGGCCGAGACGGACCGGCTGCGCGC
Organism: Streptomyces sp. NPDC104202; assembly: GCF_055584185.1. Taxonomy (NCBI): domain Bacteria; kingdom Bacillati; phylum Actinomycetota; class Actinomycetes; order Kitasatosporales; family Streptomycetaceae; genus Streptomyces; species Streptomyces sp. NPDC104202. Next base: position 116,874 of record NZ_JBVJMN010000019.1, read on the forward strand.
CCAGGCCGAGGAGCGCGCCGACGAGCTGCTCGGCTCGGCGAAGGACGACACCAAGGAGTACCGCGCCAAGACGGTCGAGCTCCAGGAGGAGGCCCGCCGGCTGCGCGGCGAGGCCGAGCAGCTGCGCGCCGAGGCCATCGACGAGGGCGAGCGGATCCGCGGCGAGGCCCGGCGCGAGGCCCTCCAGCAGATCGAGGAGGCGGCCAGGACCGCCGAGGAGCTGCTCACCAAGGCCCGTACGGACGGCGAGGAGCTCCGCACCAAGGCCGGCGCCGAGAGCGAGCGGGTCAAGTCCGAGGCGATGGAGCGCGCCCAGACGCTGCGCGCCCAGGCCGAGGAGACCCTGGAGCGGACCCGCGCCGAGGCCGAGCGGCTGCGCGCCGAGGCCGAGGAGCAGGCCGAGTCGGTGAAGGGCGCGGCCGAGGAGGCCGCGGCCGGGCTCCGCGCGGACGCCGAACGGGCCGCGGAGGCACGCCGGGCCGAGGCGGCCGACGAGCTGACCCGGCTGCACACCGAGGCCGAGGCCAAGGTCGCGGCGGCGGGCGAGGAGCTGACCGACGCCCGCGCCGAGAGCGAGCTGATGCGGCGCGAGGCCGCCGACGAGACGGAGCGGCTGCGGACCGAGGCCGCCGAGCGCATCCGGACGCTCCAGGAGCAGGCCGAGCAGGAGGCCGAGCGGCTGCGCGCCGAGGCCGCCTCGGACGCCTCCACCACGCGCACCGAGGCCGAGAGCGCGTCCGTACGGCTCCGCAAGGAGGCCGCCGACGAGGCCGAGCGGCTGAAGTCGGAGGCGCAGGAGACCGCCGACCGCGTCCGCGCCGAGGCCGCGGCCGCCGCCGAGCGGGTCGCCGCCGAGGCCGCCGAGGCGCTGGCCGCCGCCCAGGAGGAGGCCAACCGGCGCCGCCGGGAGGCCGAGGAGACCCTCGCGTCCGCCCGCTCCGAGGCCGGCCGGGAGCGCGAGCACGCCCGCGAGCAGTCCGAGGAGCTGCTGGCCGCGGCCCGCAAGCGGGTCGAGGAGGCGCAGGCCGAGGCGCTGCGCCTGGTCGAGGAGGCGGACACCCGGGCGACCGAGATGGTCGCCGCGGCCGAGCAGACCGCGCAGGAGGTCCGCGACTCCGTGTCGGGGCTGCGCGAGCAGGCCGACGAGGAGATCGCCGGGCTGCGGTCCGCCGCGGAGCACGCGGCCGAGCGCACCCGCGGCGAGGCGCAGGAGGAGGCGGACCGGGTCCGCGCCGACGCCTACGAGGAGCGGGAGCGGGCGTCCGAGGACGCGGCCCGCACCCGGGCCCGCGTCCAGGAGGAGACCGAGGCCGCGCAGGCGCTGGCCGAGCGGACCGTCACGGACGCGATCGCCGAGGCCGAGAAGCTGCGGGCGGACACCGCCGAGTACGCGCAGCGGGTACGGACCGAGGTGACGGATTCGCTCGCCTCGGCCGAACAGGACGCGGCCCGCACGCGGGCCGACGCCCGGGACGACGCCAACCGGATCCGTTCGGAGGCCGCCGAGCGCGCCGAGACGGTGGTCGGCGAGGCGCGGACGGAGGCGGAGCGGATCGGCGCCGAGGCCGCGCTCGTCCTCGACGAGGCCCGCGCGGCCGCGGACAAGCGCCGCGCCGACGCCGCCGAACAGGCCGACGCCCTGGTCACCGAGGCCGCCTCGGAGGCCGAGCGGCTCACCGCCGAGGCGGTCGAGCTCATGGAGACCGCCGAACAGGACGCCCGGCGCCTGCGCACCGAGGCCGAACAGGTCAAGGCCGACGGCGAGGCGCACGCGGAGGCGCTGCGGGCCGCGGCCATCGCCGACGGCGAGCAGGTCCTGGACGAGGCCCGCGCGGCCGCGGACAAGCGCCGCGCCGACGCCGCCGAACAGGCCGACGCCCTGATCGCCGAAGC
>NZ_JBVJMN010000020.1:0-114260 GCF_055584185.1 Streptomyces sp. NPDC104202
TTTTTTTCTCGTGGTGTGGGGGCCGTACCCCCCCCCCCCCCCCCCCCCCCCCCCCCCCCCCCCCCCCCCCCCCCCCCCCCGCCCCCGTCGGCGCGCGGTCAGACCCGCTGGGGCTGCGGCTCCCCGATGAAGGTGCTCCACAGGGCCGCGTACCGCCCGCCCAGGGCGAGCAGCTCCTCGTGGGTGCCGTCCTCCGCCACCCGGCCGTGGTCCATCACGACCACCCGGTCGGCGCGGGCCGCCGTGGTGAGGCGGTGGGCGACGACGAGCGTGGTGCGGCGGCCGGCGAGGCGGTCGGTGGCGTGGTTGACCTGGGCCTCGGTGGCGAGGTCGAGGGCGGCGGTGGCCTCGTCGAGCAGCAGGACGTCGGGGTCGACGAGCTCGGCGCGCGCCAGCGCGATCAGCTGGCGCTGGCCGGCCGACAGGTTCCGCCCGCGCTCGGCGACCTCGTGGAGGTAGCCGCCGTCGAGCGTGGCGATCATGTCGTGCGCGCCGACCGCCCGGGCCGCCGCCTCGACCTCGGCGTCGGTCGCCGCGGGGCGTCCGTAGGCGATGGCGTCGCGGATCGTCCCGGCGAAGAGGTACGTCTCCTGCGGCACGACGCCGAGCCGGTGGCGGTACGCGGTGAGGTCGAGGTCCCGCAGATCGGTGCCGTCGGCGGTGACCCGCCCGCCGGTCGGGTCGTAGAAGCGCGCGACCAGCTTCACCAGGGTCGACTTGCCCGCGCCGGTCTCGCCGACGAAGGCGACGGTCTGGCCGGCCGGGATGCGCAGGTCGACGCCGGTGAGCGCCTCCTCGCCGTCGTCGGCGGAGCCGTACCCGAAGGAGACGTCCTCGAAGGCGATCTCGCCGCGCAGCGACAGCACGTCCAGGGGCGCGTCGGCGGCGGCCGTCGACGTCGGCTCCTGGAGGAGCTCCTGCATCCGCTTCAGCGAGACGGACGCCTGCTGGTACCCGTCGAAGACCTGCGAGAGCTGCTGCACGGGCGCGAAGAAGAGGTCGATGTAGAGGAGGTAGGCGACCAGGGCGCCGGTGGTGAGCGTGCCGGCCTCGATGCGGTTCGCGCCGACGACCATGACGGCCGCGGCGGCCGCCGAGGAGAGCAGGGTGACGAAGGGGAAGTAGACCGAGATCAGCCACTGGCCGCGCACGCGTGCCTCGCGGTACTCCTCGCTGCGGGCGGTGAAGCGGTCCGCGACGGAGTCCTCGCGGCGGAACGCCTGCACGATGCGGAGGCCGGAGACGGACTCCTGGAGGTCGGCGTTGACGATGCTGATCCGGTCCCGGGCCAGCTCGTACGCCCGCACGCTCGACCGGCGGAAGAAGTAGGTGGCGAGGGCCAGGACCGGCAGGGTCGCGAAGACGACCAGCGCGAGCTGGAGGTCGAGGAACACCAGCGCCACCATGATCCCGAAGAAGGTGACGACCGAGACGAAGGCGGTGACGAGGCCGGTCTGCAGGAACGTCGACAGGGCGTCCACGTCGGTGGTCATCCGGGTCATGATCCGGCCGGTCAGCTCGCGCTCGTAGTAGTCGAGGCCGAGCCGCTGGAGCTGGGCGAAGATCTTCAGCCGCAGGGCGTACAGCACCCGCTCGCCGGTCCGGCCCGTCATCCGGGTCTCCGCGGTCTGCGCGACCCACTGCACGAGCACGGTGACCAGGGCGAGCGCGGAGGCGGCCCAGACGGCGCCGACGGCGAGCCGGTTCACGCCTTCGTCGATGCCGTGCCGGATCAGGACGGGGAGCAGCAGGCCGGCGCCCGCGTCGAGCGCGACCAGGCCGAGGCTGATCAGCAGGGGGACGCCGAAGCCGCGGAGCAGCCGACGCAGCCCGTAGGCGTTCTCGGGCGAGACGGCCCGCGCCTCGTCGACGGCGGGGGTGTCGGTGGCCGGCGGCAGGGCGGCGACGGCGGCGAGCAGCTCGGGGGTGGCCCCGGGCGCGGCGCTCTCGCGGTCCGCGGCCCCGTCCCGTACCCACAGGGTGGGGGTGATGCCCCGCTCGGCGTCGAACTCGGCGTCGAGCTCGGCCCGCAGCGTGCGGTCCTCGGGAAGCTCGGCCGGCGCGGCCACGTGGCCGGGCGAGACGGCGCCCAGCTCGTCGGGGTCGGTGAGGAGACGCCGGTAGAGCTCCGAGCGCTCCTCCAGCTCCTCGTGGGTGCCGATGTCGGAGAGACGGCCGTCGTCGAGGACGGCGATCCGGTCGGCGAGGCCGAGGGTGGAGCGGCGGTGGGCGATGAGCAGCGTCGTGCGGCCCGCCATCACCGACTTCAGCGCCTCGTGGATCTCGTGCTCGACCCGGGCGTCGACGGCCGAGGTGGCGTCGTCGAGGAGGAGGAGCCGGGGGTCGGTGAGGATGGCGCGGGCGAGGGCGACGCGCTGGCGCTGGCCGCCGGAGAGGGTGAGGCCGTGCTCGCCGACCCGGGTGTCGTACCCCTCGGGCAGTTCGGCGATGAACCGGTCGGCCTGGGCGGCGCGGGCGGCGTTCTCGATCTGCTCCTGGGTGGCGTCCGGTGCGCCGTACGCGATGTTGGCGCGGACGGTGTCCGAGAAGAGGAACGAGTCCTCGGGGACGAGGCCGACGGCGGCGCGCAGCGAGTCGAGGGTCAGCTCGCGGACGTCGTGGCCGCCGACGAGGACGGCGCCGCGGGTGACGTCGTAGAAGCGCGGCAGGAGGAGCGAGACGGTGGACTTGCCGGAGCCGGAGGCGCCGACGACGGCGACGGTCTCGCCGGAGCGGATCTCCAGGGAGAAGCCGTCGAGGACGGGCTTGACGGTGCCGGAGGCGCCCTCGTACGCGAAGGACACGTCGTCGAACTCGACGGTGGCGGGCGCGTCGGCGGGGAGCTCCACGGTGCCGTCCGCGATGACCGGCTCGGTGTCGATCAGCTCGACGACCCGGTCGACGCCGGCCCGGGCCTGCTGGCCGACGGTGAGGACCATGGCGAGCATCCGGACGGGGCCGACGAGCGAGGCGAGGTAGGAGGAGAAGGCAACGAAGGTGCCGAGGGTGATCTGTCCGCGGTAGGCGAGCCAGCCGCCGAGGGCGAGGACGGCGACCTGGCCGAGGGCGGGGACGGCCTGGAGGGCGGGGGTGTACTTCGCGTTCAGCCGGATCGTCCGCAGCCGTCCGGCGAACAGCCTGCGGCCGGCGTCGCGGATCTTCCCGGTCTCCTGGTCCTCCTGGCCGAAGCCCTTCACGACCCGGACGCCGGTGACGGCGCCGTCGACGACGCCGGCGACCACCGCGGCCTGCTGCTGGGCGTGCCAGGTCGCCGGGTGGAGGCGGGTGCGGCTGCGCTTGGCGATGAACCAGAGCGCGGGGGCGACGGCGAGCGCGACGAGGGTGAGGGGCAGCGAGAGCCAGGCCATGACGGCCAGCGAGATGAAGAACAGCAGGAAGTTCCCGATGGTCATCGGGAGCATGAACAGCAGGCCCTGGATCAGCTGGAGGTCGCTGGTGGCCCGGCCGACGACCTGGCCGGTCGACAGCTCGTCCTGCCGCCGCCCGTCCAGCCGGGTGATCGTCCGGTACATGTCCGTGCGCAGGTCGTGCTGGATGTCGAGGGCGAGCCGTCCGCCGTAGTACCGGCGGACGTAGGTGAGGACGTACACGACGACCGCCGCCGCCATCAGCAGACCGGTCCACACGGCGAGCGAGCGGGTCCTCGTCCCGATCACGTCGTCGATGATCACCTTGGTCAGCAGCGGCACCAGCGCGAGCACGGCCATGCCGACGAGGGACGACCCCAGCGCCAGCAGCGTGTTCGCCTTGTACCGCCAGGCGTACGCGGCCAGCCGCCGAGCCCACCCCTGCTGTTTCTGCCCGACCGCCGCCACCCGTGGCCTCCCGTCCGTCCTGCTCTACCGGAAGACCCAACACGGCCGACGTGCGATTTCATCCCGCCGCAACAATCGGCGCGGCGGCGTCACAGGTGGGTCGGCTCGAACATCCGCAGGAGGGCCGGCAGGACCACCACCGAGGGGCCGGGGGTCGCCAGGGCCTTGGCCAGGTCGGCGGCCAGGGCGTCCGGGGAGGTGAGGGCGGCGGGGACGCCGAAGGACTCGGCCAGGGCGACGAAGTCGGGGCGGGTGAGCTCGGTGCCGGTGGTGGCGCCGAAGGAGTCCGTCATGTACTCGCGGAGGATGCCGTAGCCGCCGTCGTCGACGATCAGCCAGGTGACGTCGAGGTCGTACTGCCGCGCGGTGGCCAGCTCCGCGATCGAGTACATCGCGCCGCCGTCGCCGGAGACCGCGAGGACCGGGCCCGACGGGTCGGCGACGGCCGCGCCGAGGGCGGCGGGGAAGGCGTAGCCGAGGCCGCCGGCGCCCTGGGCGGAGTGCATGGTGTTCGGGTGGCGGGGGTCGAAGGCCGACCAGGCCCAGTACGCCAGGATCGTCATGTCCCAGAAGCTCGGGGCACGGTCCGGCAGCGCCTCGCGGACCGCCGCGACGACCCGCTGCTCCAGGCCGAGGTCCTGGGCGGCGATCCGGTCCGCGACCTTCGCCAGGACGGCCGCGACCCGCTCGGGGGCGGTCGGGTCGGTGCGCCGCTCCACCGTCTCCAGGAGGGCCTGGAGGGCGAGCCGGGCATCGGCGTGGATGCCGAGCGCCGGGTGGTTGGACTCCAGCTTCCCGGCGTCCGCCTCGATCTGGACGACCCGGCCGCGGGGGGCGAAGGTGTGGTAGTTCGAGGACAGCTCGCCGAGGCCGGAGCCGACGACGAGGAGGACGTCGGCGTCCTCCAGGAAGTCCGTGGTGTGCCGGTCCTCCAGCCAGGACTGCAGGGAGAGCGGGTGCCGCCAGGGGAAGGCGCCCTTGCCGCCGAAGGTGGTGACGACGGGCGCGTCGATCAGCTCCGCGAGGGCGCGCAGCTTCCTGGAGGCGTCGGCGCGGACGACGCCGCCGCCCGCGATGATCGCGGGCCGGGCCGCCTTCGACAGCAGGTCCGCGGCGACGGCCGTCAGCTCGGGGCGCGGCGCGGTCTCCTCGGGCGTCGCGTCCATCGCCGTGACCACGGGCAGCGTGGCCGCCGCGAGCAGCACGTCCTGCGGGATCTCCACCCACACCGGGCCGTGCGGGGCGGTGAGCGCCGACTCCCAGGCCGCCGCGATCGCGGACGGGATCTGGGACTGCGTGCGGACGGTGTGGACGGACTTCACGACGTCCCGGAAGGACGCCTGCTGGTCGCGGAGCTCGTGGAGGTAGCCGTGCCGGCCGCCGCCGAGCCCGGCCGCCGGGATCTGGCTGCCGATCGCGAGGACCGGGGCGGAGGCGGCGGCGGCCTCCTGGAGCGCGGCCAGCGACATGAGAGCGCCGGGGCCGGTGGAGAGGAGGAGGGGGGCCGCCTCGCCGGTGATGCGGCCGTAGCCGTCGGCGGCGAAGCCCGCGTTGTTCTCGACGCGGAGGCCGACGTACCGCAGGGAGGAGCGGCGCAGCGCGTCGAACATGCCGAGGGCGTGCTGGCCGGGGAGGCCGAAGACGGTCGCGGCGCCGAGACCCGACAGCGTCTCGATCACGAGGTCACCGCCGGTGCGGCCCGGGGGAGGGTTGAGGGCCGCCTCGGTCTGGGCCACCGTCGGCCTCAGCACGAGGTCGTGGTCGTGGGTCATGAGGCGTCCCTCCGGGGGTGGCGTCAGGTCGTGGGCAGGCGTTCCGCGAGGGGCGGAACGGGTGGGCACGACCCGATCACCGGGCCGCACCCGACCACGGACCCCGGTCCGCCACCGCCCCGAGGTTACTTCGCGTCGGCGGCGCGACCGGCGGCGATCTGGCGGCTCATGATCGTCGTCAGCTCGTACGCGGTGTGCGAGGCGGCGACCGCGGTGATCTCGGCGTGGTCGTAGGCCGGGGCGACCTCGACGACGTCGGCGGAGACCAGGTTGCAGGAGGAGAGGCCGCGCAGGATCTCCAGGAGCTCGCGGGAGGTCATGCCGCCGGCCTCGGGGGTGCCGGTGCCGGGGGCGTGGGCCGGGTCGAGGCAGTCGATGTCGATGGAGATGTACAGCGGGCGGTCGCCGATGCGCTGGCGGAGCTGGTCGGCGACCTCGTCGGCGCCGCGCCGGTAGACGTCGGACGAGGTGACGATGCCGAAGCCGAGCTTCTCGTCGTCGGTGAGGTCCTGCTTGCCGTAGAGCGGGCCGCGGGTGCCGACGTGGGAGAGGGCGGAGGTGTCGAGGATGCCCTCCTCGACGGCCCGGCGGAACGGGGTGCCGTGGGTGTACTCGGCACCGAAGTAGGTGTCCCAGGTGTCGAGGTGCGCGTCGAAGTGGAGCAGGGCGACCGGGCCGTGCTTCTTGGCGACGGAGCGCAGCAGCGGCAGCGCGATGGTGTGGTCGCCGCCGAGGGTCATCATGCGGGCGCCGGTGCCGAGGAGGTCGTCGGCGGCGGCCTCGATGGTCTCGACGGCCTCGTGGATGTTGAAGGGGTTGGCGGCGATGTCGCCGGCGTCCGCGACCTGGGCGAGGGCGAACGGGGAGGCCTCCTGCGCCGGGTTGTAGGGGCGCAGGAGGCGGGAGGCCTCGCGGATGGCGTTGCCGCCGAAGCGGGCGCCGGGACGGTAGGAGACGCCGGTGTCGAAGGGGACGCCGACCACGGCGATGTCGGCGGTGCCGACCTCGTCGAGCCGCGGCAGACGGGCGAACGTCGCGGGACCGGCGTACCGCGGGACGCGGGACGAGTCGATCGGGCCGCGCGGGGTGTTCTGGTCGCTGCTGCTCATGGCCGGGGTTCCTCCAGGGGGTGTCGGTTGGGTCCGGCTCGACCGTAAGTCGCCCGAAAGCGCCATTGAAGTGTACGTTTCCTCCACTGTACGGGCGCGTGATGTACGAAGGGTCCAGCTCATGGTCGCCGTGGACGGCTCCCCCGCCCCTCCCGCACCGCCGGTCCCGCTGGCCGCGCTGCTCGCCCGCGGGGAGCTGGGGCTGCAGCTGCTCACCGGCCCCGACGACGCGCCGCTGCACTGGGTGCACACCTCGGAGATGGCCGACCCCTACCCGTATCTGCTCGGCGGCGAGCTGCTCATGACGGCGGGCGTGCAGCTCGGCGATCCGGTGCGGTACGTCGGGCGGGTGGCGGAGGCGGGAGCGGCGGCGCTGGCGTTCGGCGTGACGCCGGTCTACGACACGGTGCCGCCGGAGCTCGTGGAGGCGTGCGCGGCCCGGGGACTGCCGCTGGTCGAGGTGCCGCCGAGGACGCCGTTCACGGCGGTGGCGCGGGCGCTGTGGCGGCTGATGGCCGAGGCCCGGCTGCGCGAGCTGCGCCGGGTGACCGAGGCGCAGCAGTCCCTCGCGGCGGCCGCGGCCCGGCCCGCACCGGTCCCCGCGGTGCTGGGCGCCCTCGCCTCCCGCCTCGCGGGGCGTGCGGTGCTCTTCGGGGCGGACGGCGCGGAGTCGGCGTCGGCGGGCCGCGCGGTGCCGGAGGAGGCGGCTCGGGCCCTGCGCGAGCTGGCCGGGGTGCTCGGCCCGCGGCCGGGAGGGCCGGCGTCGGCGAGCGGCGACGGCGGCGGGCTGCGGCTCGCGGCCTACGCGCTGGGCGGCGGCGACGGGCTGACGCTCGGGATCGCGTCGGAGCGGCGCGGTTCCGGCGACCACACGATCGCCGGCGTCGCCGTCGTCCTGCTGTCCCTCCTGACCGCCCCGCACCGCGGGACGGACGCGGCCGTGCGGGACGGCGCCCTGGTCCGGCTCCTGCTCGGCGCTCCCCCGGCCGAGGCCGCCGCCCCCCTCGGCCCCGGGCCCTGGACGGTCGTCCACGCCCGGGGCGGCGACGGCACCCCGTTCGCGGCCGCCTCGCTGGCGGCGGCGCTGGGGACGCCGCTGATGGACGCGGGGGCGAGCGCGGCGGACGGCGGGGCCCTCACCGCCGGCGCCCCCTCCCCCGTCCGTCTCCTCCTGCCCGCCTCGGCGCCCCTCGCCGCCCAGCCCGGGTGGACGCTCGGGGCCGCCGCCCCCGCCCACGCCCGGGACCTCGCCGCCGCCGACGCGGAGGCCGCCCGGGCGCTGCGGCGGGCGGAGGCGTCCCGCACGCCCCTGGCCCGGCACCGCCCCGCCGGGTTCGCGGGGCTCGTGGACCCGGCGGAGGCCGCCTCCTACGCCGGGACGGTCCTCGCCCCGCTCGCCGAGCCGCTCACCGAGACCCTGCGGGTCTGGCTGTCGCTGCACGGGAGCTGGGACCGGACGGCGACCGCACTGGACGTCCACCGCAACACGGTCCGGCAGCGGATCGCCCGCTGCACCGCGCTCCTCGGCCGGGACCTGGACGACCCGGACGTGAGGATGGAGCTGTGGTTCGCGCTGCGGCACCACTGAGGCGGCCCGGCCTCACGGCCAGAGCTTGTTCACGGCCGTCTTCGTCGTCGTCCTGAAGGCGGTCAGCGGGGCGTCCTCCAGGTCGCCCATCTGGCCCCAGCGGACGAAGGTGACGGTCCGGCCGTCGCGGCCCACCGAGAAGAGGTGGATGTCGGTGCTGCCGATCTGCGGGTCGGCGGTGTCCAGGCTGTAGACCCAGGCGCCCTCCTCGACGGCGACCTTGCCGTGGGCGGCGCTGACGGCCTTCAGGCCCGGGTTCTGCCGCTCCAGGAGGGGCCCGCAGCCGGCGAGGGACGTGCGGAGGGTGCCGACCAGCTTCACGGCGTCGGCCTCGGTGCGGGCGACGGTGGTGATCTGGACGCCGTTGGTGTCGAGCTCGGTGGCGAACTCGCGGTAGCGGGAGTTCTGCGCCGGGATCTTGTACGGGGCGCAGAGGGCGCCGCCGTTCTCCGGGACGCCGGCGAAGACCTGGGTGGCGGTCCACGGCGTCGACGACGGCGGCATCTGGGAGGCGGCGAGGAAGGCGGGCTGGGCGGCGGCCTGCGCCGGGGCCGTGGCGAGGGCCGCGAGGCCCAGGGCCGCGGCGGCGGCGGTGGCGAGTGCGGTGCGGAACGTGCTCATGCTGGTGGATCCCCCGTCGGGTGGTTCGGTCAGTGCTCCACCAGCGTCGGGCCGGCGCCCGCAGCCCGGCAACGGTGCCGCGCCCGGCCTCCGTCCCGGAACCATTCCACCCCTGCTGACGTGCAAGGACGTGAAGGGGTGGGACGCCGGGTCGAGGGGGACGGAATGCCGAAGGACGCCGCCGTCGAGGAGTTCGCGCGGCTCGTGCGCGGGCTGAAGGCACGGGACGGGAGGAGTTACGAGGCGCTGGGGCGGCGGCTGAGCGTCAGCGCGTCCACCCTCCACCGCTACTGCTCCGGCGCGACCGTCCCGGAGGAGTTCGCCGTGGTCGACCGCCTCGCCGTGCTGTGCGGGGCGGACGAGGAGGAGCGGCGGGCCCTGGAGGCGGCCTGGGTCCGCGCGGACGGCGCCCGCCGTCCTCCGGCCCCGGAGCCCCGGGCGGAGCCGGCACCGGACCCCCGCGCCGACCGGGTGCCCGGGCCCGGCCCGCAGCCCGAGTCCGGCCCGGCAGCGGCGCCCGGCCCGCGGCCGCAGCCGCGACCGGAGCCCGAGGCCGAGCCCGAGCTGGACCCCGTGCACGCGCGCGTGCCGGGCCTCCCGTCGGCGCGGCGGAGGCGGCGGTGGGGGTGGCCGGGCGTGGTGGGCGGGGCGCTGGCGGTCGTGGGGACGGTGACGCTCGGAGCCGTACTCCTGCCCGGGCAGGCCCGGGAGCGGGCCGCCGCACCGCCGGCGCCGCTGACCTGGACGGTCGCCTCGGACCTCTGGAGGAACGGGTGCGGGCACACCTACCTCGTGCGGCGGACGCCCCCTCCCCCGCCGGAGGCGGCCGACGCGCGGAGCTGGGCGACGGCGCAGGGGGCCGTGGACGGCGGGGAGACGCTGGTGCGGGTGTCGGTGCAGGGGAAGAGCGCGGCGGCGGTGGTGCTCCAGGCGCTGCACGTGCGGGTGGTCGAGCGGGGCACGCCGCCGCCGTGGACGGCGTACCGGATGGACGACGGGTGCGGCGGGGCGGTGACGCCGCGCCGCTTCGAGGTCGACCTGGACCGGCCGCGGCCGGTGGCGCGGGCGCTGGACGGGTACGACGCCTCCGGCCAGGAGGGCCGGACGCTCCCCGCGGTCTCCTTCCCGTACGTGGTCAGCGCCACCGAGCCGGAGGAGCTGCTGGTCTCGGCCGGGGCCGTGCGCTGCGACTGCCGCTGGTACCTGGAGCTGGAGTGGAGCGCGGAGGGGCGCCGGGGCACGGTCCGGATCGGGGACGAGGACGGTGCACCCTTTCGGACGAGCGGGGTGAAGGGGCGGCCCGTGTACGGGTACGACTCCGTGGGGAGGGCCTGGATCACAGGCGAGGAGTCTGGACAGGGTGGGTGACTGCTGGGTAACTTCGTTGACGGCAGACTGAGCAAGCGCTTAGACAAATGGGCCCGCACACCGGAGGAGTCGCATCGTGCGCCGTACCGTATTCAACGAGGACCACGAGGCGTTCCGGGAGACCATCCGCGCCTTCATCGAGGCCGAGGTCGTCCCCGTCTACGACGAGTGGTTCGCCGCGGGCCAGGCGCCGCGCGAGTTCTACGACAAGCTCGGCGAGCTGGGCATCTTCGGCATCAACGTGCCCGAGGAGTTCGGCGGCGCGGGCCTGGACACCCACAAGTTCGAGGCCGTCCTCTACGAGGAGACCTCGCGCGCCGGCGTCCAGTTCGGCGGCTCCGGCGTCCACGTGCTGCTCGCCCTGCCCTACATCAAGATGCTCTCCACCGACGAGCAGAAGAAGCGCTACCTGCCGAAGTTCGTCACCGGCGAGGAGATGTGGGCGCTCGCCATGACCGAGCCGGGCACCGGCTCCGACGTCGCGGGCATGAAGACCACCGCCAAGCTCTCCGAGGACGGCACCCACTACGTCCTCAACGGCGCCAAGACCTTCATCACCGGCGGCGTCCACGCCGACCGCGTGATCGTCTGCGCCCGCACCTCCGCCCCCACCGCCGAGGACCGCCGCCACGGCATCTCCCTCTTCGCCGTGGACACCAAGTCCGAGGGCTACTCCATCGGCCGCAAGCTGGACAAGCTCGGCCTGCGCACCTCCGACACCGCCGAGCTCGCGTTCGTCGACGTCAAGGTGCCCGCCGAGGACCTGCTCGGCGAGGAGGGCAAGGGCTTCTCCTACCTCGGCCACAACCTGGCCTCCGAGCGCTGGGGCATCGCCTTCGGCGCCTACGCGCAGGCCAAGGCCGCCGTCCGGTTCGCCCAGCAGTACGTCACCGACCGCACCGTCTTCGGCAAGCCGGTCGCCTCCTTCCAGAACACCAAGTTCGAGCTGGCCGCCTGCCAGGCCGAGGTCGACGCCGCCGAGGCCGTCGCCGACCGCGCCCTGGAGGCACTCGACGCGGGCGAGCTGACCCCCGCCGAGGCCGCCAGCGCCAAGCTCTTCTGCACCGAGGTCGCCCACCGCGTCATCGACCGCTGCCTCCAGCTGCACGGCGGCTACGGCTACATGAACGAGTACCCGATCGCCCGCCTGTACGCCGACAACCGCGTCAACCGCATCTACGGCGGCACCAGCGAGATCATGAAGTCGATCATCGCCAAGTCGATGGGCCTGTAGTCCAGGTGCCCGAACCGCACGACGCGCTGGATGCCCTGCTCGACCTGCTCGACCTGGAGCGGATCGAGCGGGACATCTTCCGCGGGCAGTCCCGGTCCGCGCTCGTCCCCCGCGTCTTCGGCGGCCAGGTGGCCGCCCAGGCGCTGGTGGCGGCGGGCCGGACCGTGCCCGGGGACCGCCTCGCGCACTCCCTGCACGCCTACTTCCTGCGGCCCGGCGACCCCGGCGCGCCGATCGTCTACACGGTCGACCGCATCCGCGACGGCCGCTCCTTCACCACCCGCCGGGTCGTCGCCGTCCAGCACGGGCAGCCGATCTTCCACCTCTCCGCCTCCTTCCAGGCGTACGAGGAGGGGCTCGACCACCAGGACCCCATGCCGGCCGCGCCGGACCCGGAGACCCTGCCGACGGCCGCCGAGATGCTCCCCCGGCACCTGCCCCGCGAGGTCGCGGACCGGCTCGTCGAGGCCCGGGCCGCCGTCGACCTGCGCTACGCCGACACCCCGCCCTGGGGCTCCGTCGGAGAACCCCGCGCGCCCCGCTCCCAGGTCTGGTTCCGCACCCACGGCAAACTCGCCGACGACCACCTCCTGCACGTCTGTCTGGCGACCTACGTCTCCGACATGACGCTGCTCGACTCCGTCCTGCTCGCGCACGGACGGGGCGGCTGGGCCGTCGGCGACGTCGTCGGCGCCTCCCTCGACCACGCCATGTGGTTCCACCGGCCCTTCCGCGCGGACGAATGGCTCCTGTACGACCAGGAGTCGCCCTCCGCCTCCGGCGGCCGCGGCCTCGGCCAGGCCCGGATCTGGACCCGGGACGGGAAGCTGGCCATCTCCGTCATCCAGGAGGGTGTCGTTCGCATCCCGCGCTGACGGCCGGACATACCGTCCGGACATGGCGCACAGCGACGGGACGACCGGCGGCGGGAACCAGGAGAGCACCTTCACGGTGATCGTGGCGGCGGCGGCCAACCTCGGCATCGCCGTCGCCAAGGCCGTCGCGGGCGTCATCAGCGGGTCCAGCGCGATGCTCTCCGAGGCCGCGCACTCCGTCGCCGACACCGTCACCGAGGTCATGCTCCTCACCGCGCTCAAGCGGAGCGACAAGCCGGCCGACGAGGACCACCCCGTCGGATACGCCGGCGAGCGGTACGTGTGGGCCCTGCTCGCGGCCGTCGCCACCTTCGTCGGCGGCGCGGTCTTCTCCTTCTACGACGGCGTCCACACCCTCGTCCAGGGCGAGGAGCTCGGCGACCCCACCGTCTCCTACGTCGTCCTCGGCGTCTCCTTCCTCCTGGAGGGCTACTCCCTCCGGACCGGCGTCCGCCAGGTCAAGGCCGAGGCCGCGCGCAGGAGGGCCCCCTTCGGGGAGTACCTGCGGCTCACCCCCGACACCACCGTCAAGGCCGTCGTCATGGAGGACTCCGCCGCCCTCACCGGCCTCGCGCTCGCCGCCGGCGGCCTCCTCGGCGCCCAGCTCACCGGCTCCTCCGTCTGGGACGGCGTCGCCTCCCTGCTCATCGGCGCCCTGCTCGTCTACGTCGCCTGGGTCCTCGGCCGCGCCAACGCCGAACTCCTCGTCGGCCGCCCCCTCCCCGCCCCCCTGCGGGCCGCGGTCCGCGAGGAGCTCCTCGCCGTCCCCCACGTCCTCCGCGTCCTCGACCTCGTCACCCTCATCCAGGGGCCCGGCGAGGTCCTCGTCGCCGCGAAGGTCGACTTCCGTGACGAGGCGACCGCGGCGGAGGTCGAGCGGGCGTGCGAGGAGGCCGAGGCGCGGTTGCGGGCCCGCGTCCCCTCCATCCGCCGCCTCTACCTCGACCCCACCCCCGCCGCACCACCGGCTTCCCGGTGACACGCCCCCGTGCGTCGCTGCGGACCGACGGGCGTCAGGCGGTGAGGCCGGCCTCGTGGAGGGTGTAGGCGGTCATGGGCTCGTAGAAGCGCGGATCGACGACGTGGTCGTCGAGGGGAACGGTCACCTGCATCGTCCCCTCCGCCTCGCCGATGAAGAGCGCGGGGTCGTTGCAGTCCGCGTACCCGACGGAGTCGATCCCGCGCTGCCCGGCCCGCCCGGCCCAGCCGTGGTCGGCGATGACGAGGTCGGGCCGTCCGGCGTCGCCGAGCGCGTCGAGGATGGCGTTCATGGGCTCCGGGGAGTGGGTGTGCCAGAGGCTGGCCCCGCGCTCGAAGACGGCGACGTCGGTGAACTGGACGACGTACCCCTCGTCGGCGATCAGCCCGCCGGGGATGCGGACGATGTCGCAGCCGCGGGCCCGCAGCGCGGCGGCGACGCGGCTGTGGACGTCGATCAGGGCGCCGGGGTGGCCGGTGGCGAAGAGGACCCGCTCGCGGCCGGCGGCGGCCTTGCGCAGCCGGGCGGCCATCCGGTCGAGGGCGTCGACGGTGAGTTCGGGGTCGATGGTGTCCTGGCCGGACCGGTGGGCGGGGTCGTCGACGACGCCGCAGCGCTCGGCCATGACGGCGAGGACGTCCTGCTCGTCGGTCCAGCGGTCGCCGAGTTCGAGGCCGAGCCAGTAGTGCCGGTCGCCGTTGGCGAGCTTGCGGTAGTGGGAGAGGTTGTTGTCGCGCGGGGTGGCGACGTCTCCCGCGATCCGGGTGCGGACGAGGTGCTCGACGAGGGCGGGGCGGCTGAGTATCGGCATGGGGCCATTCTGTCCGAGCCCCGGACGTCCGGGGCAAGCGGTTCCGTCCCGTGGACGGGCGGGTGTCGCCGGCCGTGCCCGGCGGGCCGGCGGGCGTCAGCCGCCGAGCGCGCCGAAGGCCCCGTGGGCGAGCCGGCGCAGCAGGTCCTCCATGGGGCCGCGGCCGAGGGCGGCCAGGTGGGGGGTGGAGTTCAGGAGGCCGAAGACGGCGTGCACGGCGGTCCTGGCCTCGGACTCGCCGGCGTCGGGGTGGAGCTCGCGGACGGCGGCGACCCAGAGCTCGACGTACTGGCGCTGGAGCTGGCGCACCCGCTTGCGGTCCTCGTCCTTGAGGCGGTCGAGTTCGCGGTCGTGGAGGGTGATGAGCGGCCGGTCGTCGAGGGCGAAGTCGATGTGGCCGTCGATGAGGGAGCCGAGGAGGGCCGCGGGGTCGCCGGCGGCCTCGCCGACGCGGAGGCGGCCGCCGTCGAGGAGGCGCTCGCTGATGCCGACGAGGAGCTCGGCGAGCATCGCGTCCTTGCCGGGGAAGTGGCGGTAGAGGCCGGGGCCGCTGATGCCGACGGCGGCCCCTATCTCGTCGACGCCGACGCCGTGGAAGCCGCGCGCCGCGAAGAGGCGGGCGGCTTCCCTGAGGATCTGCTCGCGCCGGGTCGGGGCGTCGGTCCTGCCGGTGGCGGTCGGGGTCGTGGTCATGGATTCGATTCTAGACAACCCGGTTAGCGGTCGTTAACCTGGGCGGCGTACGTTAACGCTCATTAACCGAGCAAGGGAGCTCGAGGGATGCAGCAGGCACCTGTGCTGACGAGCGCGGCGGACCCCGCGTCCGCGGCCTGGCAGGCCAACGAGGCGGCCCACCGCGAGCTGGCGGCGACCCTGCGCGCCAAGCTCGCGGCCGCCGCCCTGGGCGGCGGTGAGAAGTCCCGGGCCCGGCACACCGCGCGCGGGAAGCTGCTGCCGCGGGACCGGGTGGACACCCTCCTCGACCCGGGCTCGCCCTTCCTGGAGCTGGCCCCGCTCGCGGCGGACGGCATGTACGGCGGGCAGGCCCCGGCCGCCGGTGTCATCGCGGGCATCGGCCGGGTGTCGGGCCGCGAGTGCGTGATCGTCGCCAACGACGCGACCGTCAAGGGCGGCACGTACTACCCGATGACGGTGAAGAAGCACCTGCGGGCCCAGGAGGTGGCGCTGGAGAATCGTCTCCCCTGCCTCTACCTGGTCGATTCGGGCGGCGCGTTCCTGCCGATGCAGGACGAGGTCTTCCCCGACCGGGAGCACTTCGGCCGGATCTTCTTCAACCAGGCCCGGATGTCGGGCGCGGGCATCCCGCAGATCGCCGCGGTCATGGGCTCGTGCACGGCCGGCGGCGCGTACGTCCCGGCGATGAGCGACGAGGCGGTGATCGTGCGGAACCAGGGCACGATCTTCCTCGGCGGTCCGCCGCTGGTGAAGGCGGCGACCGGCGAGGTCGTCACGGCCGAGGAGCTGGGCGGCGGCGAGGTCCACTCGCGGATCTCCGGCGTCACCGACCACCTGGCCGAGGACGACGCCCACGCCCTGCGCATCGTCCGGAACATCGTGGCCACCCTGCCGGAGCGCGGCCCGCTGCCCTGGTCGGTCGAGCCGGCCGAGGAGCCGAAGGCCGACCCGTACGGGCTGTACGGCGCGGTGCCGGTGGACTCCCGCACCCCGTACGACGTGCGCGAGGTGATCGCCCGGGTCGTGGACGGCTCCCGCTTCCAGGAGTTCAAGTCGGAGTACGGCCAGACGCTCATCACCGGCTTCGCCCGGATCCACGGCCACCCGGTCGGCATCGTCGCCAACAACGGCATCCTGTTCGCCGAGTCCGCCCAGAAGGGCGCGCACTTCATCGAGCTGTGCGACCAGCGGGGCATCCCGCTGGTGTTCCTGCAGAACATCACCGGCTTCATGGTCGGCAAGGCGTACGAGCACGGCGGCATCGCCAAGCACGGCGCCAAGATGGTGACGGCCGTGGCCACCACCCGGGTCCCGAAGCTGACGGTCGTCGTCGGTGGCTCGTACGGCGCGGGCAACTACTCGATGTGCGGCCGGGCGTACTCCCCCCGGTTCCTGTGGATGTGGCCCAACGCCAAGATCTCGGTCATGGGCGGCGAGCAGGCGGCGTCCGTCCTCGCGACGGTCAAGCGCGACCAGCTCGGCAACGAGTGGAGCGCCGCGGAGGAGGAGGCCTTCAAGGCCCCCATCCGCGAGCAGTACGAGAGCCAGGGCAACGCCTACTACGCGACCGCCCGGCTGTGGGACGACGGCGTCATCGACCCGATGGAGACCCGTCAGGTCCTCGGCCTCGCCCTGACCGCCTGTGCCAACGCGCCCCTGGGTGACCCCCAGTTCGGCGTCTTCCGGATGTGAAGGGCTCCCAGAAGATGCAGAGCATGTTCGACACCGTCCTCGTGGCCAACCGGGGCGAGATCGCCGTCCGCGTCATCCGCACCCTGCGGGAGATGGGCGTGCGCTCGGTGGCCGTCTACAGCGACGCGGACGCCGACGCCCGCCACGTGCGGGAGGCCGACACGGCGGTGCGGATCGGTCCGCCCGCGGCCGCCGAGTCGTACCTGTCCGTGCCGGCGCTGCTGGACGCCGCCCGCCGCACCGGCGCGCAGGCCGTCCACCCGGGGTACGGCTTCCTCGCCGAGAACGCCGGGTTCGCGCAGGCGTGCGCCGACGCCGGTCTGGTCTTCATCGGCCCGTCCGCCGCGGCGATCTCCCTCATGGGCGACAAGATCCGCGCGAAGGAGACCGTGAAGGCGGCGGGCGTGCCCGTCGTGCCGGGCGCCGCGGACCCCGAACTGGAGGAGGCCGCCCGTGAGCTGGGCGCCCCCGTCCTGCTCAAGCCCAGCGCGGGCGGCGGCGGCAAGGGCATGCGGCTCGTCCGGGACCTGGCGGTCCTGACCGAGGAGATCGCGGCGGCCCGCCGCGAGGCCCGCTCCTCGTTCGGCGACGACACCCTGCTCGTGGAGCGGTGGATCGACCGCCCCCGGCACATCGAGATCCAGGTCCTGGCGGACACCCACGGCAACGTGGTCCACCTCGGCGAGCGCGAGTGCTCCCTCCAGCGCCGCCACCAGAAGATCATCGAGGAGGCGCCGAGCGTCCTCCTCACCCCGGAGATCCGCGCGTCGATGGGCGCCGCGGCGGTCGAGGCGGCCCGTTCCTGCGGCTACGTCGGCGCGGGCACGGTCGAGTTCATCGTCCCCGGCGGCGACCCGTCGTCGTACTACTTCATGGAGATGAACACCCGCCTCCAGGTCGAGCACCCGGTCACCGAGCTGGTGACGGGCGTGGACCTGGTGGAGTGGCAGCTGCGGGTGGCGGCGGGCGAGCCGCTCCCGTTCGGGCAGGACGACGTCCGGCTGGACGGCTGGGCGGTCGAGGCCCGCGTCTGCGCGGAGGACCCGTCCCGGGGCTTCCTGCCCTCGGGCGGCACGGTGCTCTCCCTGCACGAGCCGCAGGGCGACGGCGTCCGCACCGACTCGGGGCTCTCGGAGGGCACGGAGGTCTCCTCCCTCTACGACCCGATGCTCTCCAAGGTCATCGTCCACGCGCCGACCCGCGAGGCGGCCCTGCGCAGGCTGCGCGCCGCGCTCGCCGCCACGGTCACGCTCGGCGTGCCCACGAACGCCGGGTTCCTGCGGCGTCTCCTCGCCCACCCGGACGTCGTCGCCGGCCGGCTGGACACCGGTCTCGTCGAGCGCGACGCCGAGAGCCTGGTCCCGGCCGGCGTGCCGGACGAGGTGTACGCGGCGGCCGCCGCCGTGCGGCTCGCGGCGCTGGCGCCGGAGCCCCGGGCGGGCTGGACGGACCCGTTCTCGGTGCCGAGCGGCTTCCGCCTCGGCGGCACCCCGAAGCCCCTCGCCTTCCCGTTCCGGGTGGCGGGCCTCGAACCCGTGACGGTCGACGCGCCCGCCGGGGCGCACGTCACGGACACCTCGGTGACCGTGACGGTGGACGGCGTCACCCATCGTTTCCGGCGTGCCGGCTCCTGGCTCGGCCGGGACGGCGACTCCTGGAACGTCCTGGACCACGACCCGGTCGAGGCCGCGCTCAGCGGGGCGCGGCACGGGGGCGCGGACACGCTCGCGGCGCCGATGCCGGGGACCGTGACCGTGGTGAAGGTGGCCGTCGGGGACGAGGTCGAGGCCGGGCAGAGCCTGCTCGTGGTGGAGGCGATGAAGATGGAGCACGTCATCTCCGCGCCGCACGCCGGGACCGTCACCGAGCTGGACGTGACGCCCGGCAGCACCGTCGCCATGGACCAGATCCTGGCCGTGGTGACGCCCCGTGAGGAGGAGGACGCGTGAGCCTGCCGATGACCGTGAGGGACCCCTCCCTCCCCGCCCGGGTCAGGATCCACGAGGTCGGGGCGCGGGACGGGCTGCAGAACGAGAAGACGACCGTGCCGACCGCGGTGAAGGCGGAGTTCGTCCGGCGGCTCGCCGCCGCGGGGCTGACGACCGTCGAGGCGACCAGCTTCGTGCACCCGAAGTGGGTGCCGCAGCTGGCCGACGCGGAGGAGCTGTACCCGCTGGTCCGGGACCTTCCGGTGCGGCTGCCGGTGCTGGTGCCGAACGAGCGCGGCCTGGACCGGGCGCTCGCGCTGGGCGTCCGGCAGATCGCCGTGTTCGCCTCGGCGACCGAGTCGTTCGCGAAGGCCAACCTGAACCGGACCGTCGACGAGGCGCTGGCGCTCTTCGCGCCCGCCGTCACCCGGGCCATAGAGTCCGGGCTCACCGTCCGCGGCTACCTCTCGATGTGCTTCGGCGACCCCTGGGAGGGCGCCGTGCCGGTCGGGCAGGTCGTCCGGGTCGCCAAGGCCCTGGCGGAGATGGGCTGTGACGAGCTGAGCCTCGGCGACACGATCGGCGTCGCCACGCCCGGGCACGTCGGGGCGCTGCTGACCGCGCTGAACGACGCCGGGGTCCCCACCTCCCGTATCGCCGTGCACTTCCACGACACGTACGGGCAGGCACTGTCCAACACCCTGGCCGCGCTGCGGCACGGGGTGACCACGGTCGACGCCTCCGCCGGCGGCCTCGGCGGCTGCCCGTACGCGAAGAGCGCGACCGGCAATCTCGCCACCGAGGACCTCGTGTGGATGCTCGACGGCCTCGGCATCGAGACCGGGGTCGATCTGGCCGCCCTCACCGCCACGAGCGGGTGGATGGCCGAGCAACTGGGCCGGCCCAGCCCGTCCCGTACCGTCCGCGCCCTCTCCCACAAGGAGTGACGAATCCCATGTCCCTCGACCACCGGCTCACCGAAGAGCACGAGGAACTCCGCCGCACCGTCGAGGCGTTCGCCCACGACGTCGTCGCCCCGAAGATCGGCGACTTCTACGAGCGGCACGAGTTCCCGTACGAGATCGTCCGCGAGATGGGCCGCATGGGCCTGTTCGGCCTGCCCTTCCCGGAGGAGTACGGCGGCATGGGCGGCGACTACCTCGCGCTCGGCATCGCCCTGGAGGAGCTGGCCCGCGTCGACTCCTCGGTGGCCATCACCCTGGAGGCGGGGGTCTCGCTCGGCGCGATGCCCGTGTTCCGCTTCGGCACCGAGGAGCAGAAGCGGGAGTGGCTGCCGCGGCTGTGCGCCGGCGAGATGCTCGGCGCGTTCGGCCTGACGGAGCCGGGCGCCGGCTCGGACGCGGGCGGTACCCGCACCACCGCCGTACGGGACGGCGACCACTGGGTGATCAACGGCTCGAAGTGCTTCATCACCAACTCGGGCACGGACATCACGGGCCTGGTGACGGTCACCGCGGTCACCGGCCGCAAGCCGGACGGGCGTCCGCTGATCTCCTCGATCATCGTGCCGTCCGGCACCCCCGGCTTCACGGTCGCCGCCCCCTACTCCAAGGTCGGCTGGAACGCCTCGGACACCCGCGAGCTGTCCTTCGACGACGTCCGCGTCCCGGTGGAGAACCTGCTGGGCGAGGAGGGCCGCGGCTACGCGCAGTTCCTGCGGATCCTGGACGAGGGCCGGGTCGCGATCGCGGCGCTCGCGACGGGCCTGGCGCAGGGCTGTGTGGACGAGTCGGTGAAGTACGCGCACGAGCGGCAGGCGTTCGGCCGTCCGATCGGCGACAACCAGGCCATCCAGTTCAAGATCGCCGACATGGAGACCCGGGCCCACATGGCCCGGATCGGCTGGCGCGACGCGGCCTCCCGCCTCGTCCTCGGCGAGCCGTTCAAGAAGGAGGCGGCGATCGCGAAGCTGTACTCCTCCACGGTGGCCGTGGACAACGCCCGTGACGCCACGCAGATCCACGGCGGCTACGGCTTCATGAACGAGTACCCGGTGGCCCGCATGTGGCGCGACTCGAAGATCCTGGAGATCGGCGAGGGCACCAGCGAGGTCCAGCGGATGCTCATCGCCCGGGAGCTCGGCCTGTCCACCTGACACCCCGCCCCGCACCCCGCGCCCGCCGCACCGGCCTCCGGTACGGCGGGCGCCGCGCGTCGTACCCGAGCCGGCGCGGCCGGCCGCCGGACCGTGGCGCCGCCGTCGTCCGGGGATCGAACCGGGCTGCCGGGGCGCCCTTCTGAGGACCGGTCACCCGTGGTCGTGGCGGGAGTCACACGGGTTCGGGGGGCCCCGCCCACCGGAAAGAATGAGGTTAGGCTAACCTATCTTTCGACCTGTCCGGGCCCTGCCGCCTCCACGGCCGCGGCCCCAGAGAACGCCCGAGAAGGTGTCCCGACCCATGACGCACGCCGAGACCGCCCCCTTCCAGTTCTTCTCGCTCCGGGTCGACCGGACCCGGCGGCTGGGTCCCTCGCTGGTGCGGGTCACCTTCACCGGGGACGACCTGAAGAACTTCGCCGCCGGCGGCCGCGACCAGTCGCTCTCGCTCTTCCTGCCGCACCCCGGCCAGGAGGCGCCCGTCCTGCCGCCGCTGGACGACCCGGACATGTACGCGATCCTGGGCGCCTGGCGCGCGATGCCCGACGACGAGCGCGCGGTGATGCGTTCGTACACCGTCCGCGAGCAGCGCACCGACCCGGACGAGGTCGACATCGACTTCGCCCTCCACGAGGACGGCGGGCCGGCCTGCCGCTGGGCCGGACGGGCCGAGCCGGGCGACCGGGTGGTCGTGCTGGGGCCGGCGGTGGCGGACAACACGGGTGTCCGGTTCCGGCTCCCGGAGGACGCCGACTCCGTGCTGATCTGGGCGGACGAGACGGCCCTCCCGGCGGCCTCGGCGATCCTGGAGTGGCTGCCGGCGGAGACGCGCGCGCAGGTGTTCCTCGAAGTGCCCTACTCCGGCGACCGGATGGAGCTCGCCACCGAGGCGGACGCCACGGTGACCTGGCTCGTCCAGGAGGAGGGGGCGCCGTCCGCCGTGGACGCGGTACGCGGGGCCGAGCTGCCCGGCGAGGCCCCGTACGTCTGGATCGCGGGCGAGTCCGGTGCGGTGAAGGCGCTGCGCCGGCACTTCGTGCGGGAGCGCGGGCTCGATCGGCGGCGGGTCACGTTCGTCGGCTACTGGCGTAAGGGACTGTCCGAGGACGCCCTGCGCGAGGTTCCGGACGAGACGCAGGACGACGTGTAGGTACGGACCTTTCGACGCAACGGCCCT
Organism: Streptomyces sp. NPDC104202; assembly: GCF_055584185.1. NCBI lineage: Bacteria > Bacillati > Actinomycetota > Actinomycetes > Kitasatosporales > Streptomycetaceae > Streptomyces > Streptomyces sp. NPDC104202. The sequence goes on from NZ_JBVJMN010000020.1 coordinate 21,806, forward strand.
CCGGCCCTTCGGGGTTGGGGGGCCGTTGCGTTACAAAATTAGGTTAGGCTAACCTAACTGAAGTTGATCGATCCCGCTTCGGCGTGACCTCAGCGTCCCCCTGGCGTTCCCTCCCGAAAGGGCCCCCACATGCGCTCCCACCTGCTCAACGACGCCACGGCGGAGAGCTACCGGCGCTCCGTCACCGAAGGAGTCGAGCGGGTGGCGAGGAAACTCGCCACGACGCGAGGCCCCTTCACCGGCGTGACGCCCGCCGAGCTCGCCCCCGTCGTCGACGCCGTCGACCTCGACCGGCCGCTCGGCGACGCCTCCGCCGCGCTCGACGAGCTGGAGGACGTCTACCTGCGGGACGCGGTCTACTTCCACCACCCGCGCTACCTCGGCCACCTCAACTGCCCGGTCGTCATCCCCGCCGTCCTCGGCGAGGCCGTCCTCTCGGCCGTGAACTCCTCGCTCGACACCTGGGACCAGAGCGCCGGCGGCACGCTGATCGAGCGGAAGCTGATCGACTGGACTGCCGGCCGGATCGGCCTCGGCCCGGCCGCCGACGGCGTCTTCACCAGCGGCGGCACCCAGTCCAACCTCCAGGCCCTGCTCCTCGCCCGCGAGGAGGCCAAGACCGACGACCTGTCCCGGCTCCGCATCTTCTCCTCCGAGTGCAGCCACTTCAGCGTCCAGAAGTCGGCGACCCTCCTCGGCCTGGGCCGCGACGCCGTCGTCTCCGTCCCCGTCGACGCGAACAAGCGGATGCAGTCCGTCGTCCTCGCCGCCGAGCTGGAGGCCTGCCGCGCCGAGGGCCTCGTGCCGATGGCCATCGTGGCCACCGCCGGCACCACCGACTTCGGCTCCATCGACCCGCTGCCCGAGATCGCCGCCCTGGCCGAGGAGTACGGCGCCTGGATGCACGTGGACGCCGCCTACGGCTGCGGCCTGCTGGCCTCGCTGAGCCGCCGCCACCTCCTGGACGGCATCGAGCGCGCCGACTCGGTCACCGTCGACTACCACAAGTCCTTCTTCCAGCCCGTGAGTTCCTCCGCCGTCCTGGTCCGCGACGGCGCCACCCTGCGCCACGCGACCTACCACGCGGACTACCTGAACCCGCTGCGCACCGTCGCGGAGCAGATCCCGAACCAGGTCGACAAGTCCCTGCAGACGACCCGCCGCTTCGACGCGCTCAAGCTGTGGATGACCCTGCGGGTGATGGGCGCCGACGGCGTCGGCCGGCTCTTCGACGAGGTCTGCGACCTGGCCCGGGAGGGCTTCGAGCTGCTCACCGCGGACCCGCGTTACGACGTCGTGGTCGCGCCGCAGCTCTCCACCCTCGTCTACCGGTACGTCCCGGAGGGCGACGCGACGCCCGCCGAGGTCGACCGGGCCAACCTCCACGCCCGCAAGGCCCTGTTCGCCTCGGGCGAGGCCGTCGTCGCCGGCACCAAGGTCGACGGCCGCCAGTACCTCAAGTTCACCCTGCTCAACCCCGAGACCACCGCGGCCGACATCGCCGCCGTCCTCGATCTGATCGCCGGCCACGCCGAGCAGTACCTGGGAGAGAACCTTGTCCACGCCTGAGATCCACGACTTCATCGGCATCGGGCTCGGTCCGTTCAACCTCGGACTCGCCTGCCTGACCGAGCCGATCGACGAGCTGAACGGCCTCTTCCTGGAGTCGAAGCCCGACTTCGAGTGGCACTCGGGGATGTTCCTGGAAGGCGCCCACCTCCAGACGCCGTTCATGTCGGACCTGGTCACCATGGCCGACCCGACCTCGCCGTACTCCTTCCTCAACTACCTGAAGGAGAAGGGCCGGCTGTACTCGTTCTACATCCGCGAGAACTTCTACCCGCTGCGGACCGAGTACAACGACTACTGCCGCTGGGCCGCCGGGAAGCTCTCCTCCGTCCGCTTCTCCACCACCGTCGCCCATGTCGTCTTCGACGAGGCCGACGAGGTCTACGCCGTGACCACCGAGGCCGGCGAGACCTTCCGCGCGCGCCGGCTCGTCCTCGGCACCGGCACCCCCGCGTACGTCCCCGAGACCTGCGCGGAGCTCGGCGGCGACCTGATCCACAACTCGCGCTACCTGCCGAACAAGGCGGAGCTCCAGAAGAAGCGTTCCATCACCCTGGTCGGCAGCGGCCAGAGCGCCGCCGAGATCTACTACGACCTCCTGAGCGAGATCGACGTCCACGGCTACCGGCTGAACTGGGTGACCCGCTCCCCGCGCTTCTTCCCGCTGGAGTACACCAAGCTCACCCTGGAGATGACCTCGCCGGAGTACGTGGACTACTTCCACGCGCTGCCCGAGCAGACCCGCTACCGCCTGGAGACCCAGCAGAAGGGCCTCTTCAAGGGCATCGACGGCGAGCTGATCGACGCCATCTTCGACCTGCTCTACCAGAAGAACCTGAACGGCCCCGTGCCCACCAGGCTCCTCACCAACTCCGCGCTGCACGACGCCGCGTACGACGCCGCCTCGGGGACGTACACGCTCGGCTTCCGCCAGGAGGAGCAGGAGAAGGACTTCACCCTGGAGACCGAGGGCCTGATCCTCGCGACCGGCTACAGGTACGCCGTCCCCGCCTTCCTGGAGCCGGTCCGCGACCGCCTCAACTGGGACGGCCGGGGCCGCTTCGACGTGGCGCGCAACTACGCGGTCGACACGACGGGCCGCGGGGTCTTCCTCCAGAACGCCGGCGTCCACACCCACTCGATCACCTCGCCCGACCTCGGCATGGGGGCGTACCGCAACGCGTACATCATCGGCGCGATGCTGGGATACGAGTACTACCCCGTCGAGAAGACCATCGCCTTCCAGGAGTTCGCCGCATGACCGTCCAGATACGTCCCTTCGACCCGGCGAAGGACGCCCGGCTGATCCACCCCTGGGTCACCCATCCCAAGGCCGCCTTCTGGATGATGCAGGGCGCGAGCCTCGACGACGTCGAGCGCGAGTACGCGGCGTTCAGCGCCCACCCGCACCACCACGTCTTCATCGGCCTGGTCGACGGCGAGCCCGCCTTCCTGATGGAGCGGTACGACCCCGCGCACCTGGAGCTGGTCGGGCTCTACGACCCGCTGCCCGGCGACGTCGGCATGCACTTCCTGGTCGCGCCCACCGACACCCCCGTGCACGGCTTCACCCGGACCGTGATCACCGCCGTGATGGCCGAGCTGTTCGCCGATCCGGCCACCGAGCGGGTCGTCGTCGAGCCGGACGTGGCCAACACGGCCGTGCACGCGCTGAACGCGGCCGTCGGCTTCGTGCCGGAGCGGGAGATCCAGAAGCCGGAGAAGAAGGCCCTGCTGAGCTTCTGCACCCGCGCGCAGTTCGAGGCGGCCGTGGCGGTGGCGGCATGACCCTCGCCGACCCCGTCGCCCACCTCACCCCCGAGCGCTGGGCGGACGCCAACCGCGCCCTGATCCGCAAGGGCCTCGCCGAGTTCGCCCACGAGCGGCTGCTGAACCCGCAGGAGCTGGGCGAGAGCCGCTACCAGGTGCTCAGCGACGACGGCACGACCGAGTACCGCTTCACCGCGGACCGGTTCGCCCTCGACCACTGGCAGGTCTACCCCGAGTCGATCAGCCGGCACCGCGGCGACGAGCAGCTCCCCCTGGACGCGCTCGTCTTCGTCACCGACCTCCGCGGCTCCCTCGGCCTCAGCGACGAGATCCTGCCGGTCTACCTGGAAGAGATCTCCTCCACCCTCGCCGGCACCGCCTACAAGGCGACCAAGCCGCCGGTCACGTCCGCCGAGCTGGCCCACGCCGGCTTCCAGGCCATCGAGACCGGGATGACCGAGGGCCACCCCTGCTTCGTCGCCAACAACGGCCGGCTCGGCTTCGGCGTCGACGAGTTCCGCGCCTACGCCCCCGAGGCCGCGAGCCCGATCCACCTGATCTGGCTGGCCGCGCGGCGCGACCGCGCCACCTTCACCGCCGGCGCGGACATCGACTACGACGCCTTCGTCCGCGCCGAGCTCGGCGACGCGGCGGTCGACGGCTTCGCCGCGGTCCTGGCCGCCCGTGGCCTGGACCTCGCCGACTACCTCCTGATGCCGGTCCACCCCTGGCAGTGGTGGAACAAGCTGTCCGTCACCTTCGCCGCCGAGATCGCGCAGCAGCGCCTGGTCTACCTGGGCGAGGGCGACGACGGCTACCTGGCCCAGCAGTCGATCCGCACCTTCTTCAACACCTCGGACCCGTCGAGGCACTACGTCAAGACGGCGCTGTCGGTCCTCAACATGGGCTTCATGCGGGGCCTGTCGGCCGCGTACATGGAGGCCACGCCGGCGATCAACGACTGGCTGCACCAGCTGATCGCGTCGGACTCCGTCTTCGCCGCGGCCCGCTTCTCGATCATCCGCGAGCGGGCGGCGGTCGGCTACCGGCACCTGGAGTACGAGGCCGCCACCGACCGCTACTCCCCCTACCGCAAGATGCTGGCCGCGCTCTGGCGCGAGTCCCCCGTGCCGTCGCTGGCCGAGGGCGAGCGGCTCGCCACCATGGCCTCGCTGCTCCACGTGGACCACGCGGGCGCGTCCTTCGCGGGCGCCCTGGTCAAGGAGTCGGACCTGGAGGCGGCCGTCTGGCTCCGCCGTTACCTGGACGCCTACCTCCTGCCGGTCCTGCACAGCTTCTACGCCTACGACCTGGCGTTCATGCCGCACGGCGAGAACGTGATCCTCGTCCTGGACGAGCGCGGCACGGTCGCCCGCGCGATCTTCAAGGACATCGCCGAGGAGATCGTCGTCATGGACCCGGCGGCGGTCCTGCCGCCGGCCGTGGAGCGCGTGCGCGCCGAGATCCCCGAGGACATGAAGCTGCTGTCCGTCTTCACGGACGTCTTCGACTGCTTCTTCCGTTTCCTCGGCGCCACCCTGGCCGCGGAGGGCGTCCTCGACGAGGACGCGTTCTGGCGGACGGTCGCGGAGTGCGTGCGCGGCTACCAGGACTCCAAGCCGGAGCTGGCGGACCGGTTCGCCCAGTACGACATGTTCGCGGGGACCTTCGCCCTCTCCGCGCTCAACCGCCTCCAGCTGCGCGACAACCGGCAGATGGTCGACCTGGCGGACCCGTCGGCGGCCCTCCAGCTCGTCGGCGACCTGGTGAACCCGATCGCGCGGTTCGCCTGAGGGACCGACACGGCCCCGGCGGAGTACGGTCCTCCGCCGGGGCCGTCGTCATGCCCTACTCCGCCGGCCAGGGCACCTGCGGCGAGCGGTGGTAGGCGATGCCGAGGGCGTCGAAGCGCGGCGCCTGCTCGGCGAGGCGGACCTTGTACGTCTCCCAGTCGTGGCTCGCGGCGGGTGACCAGCCGAGCTCGGCGATGCCCGGCAGCCGGGGGAAGGCCATCGTCTCCAGGTCGGACGAGGTGGCCAGGGTCTCGGTCCACAGCGGCGCCTCGACGCCCCGGACGGCGGAGGCCGGCGTCCCGGGCAGGTAGGAGTCCGGGTCCCAGTCGTAGGAGCGCCTGACCTCGACGTAGCCGGCCCAGGAGAGGCCGAGGGCGGTGTCCTTGGTGTACTTCATGTCGAGGTAGGCGCGGTCGGCGGGCGAGAGGACGAGGCCGGTGCCGTTGCGGGCGGCGGCGGCGACGCGCTCCTTCTCGGCGGTGGGGGTGCGGTCGAGGCCCCAGTACTGGACGAGCGCGCCCTCGGCGGGAGTGGCGCCGGTGAGCTGGTGCCAGCCGACGACGGTCTTGCCGTACTTCGCGACGACGGGCTGCACCCGGTCCATGAAGGCCGTGTAGTCGGCGTGGCTGGTGGAGTGCGCCTCGTCGCCGCCGATGTGGAGGTAGCGGCCGGGGGTGAGGGCGGCGATCTCGCGGATCACGTCGTCGACGAAGTCGTACGTGACGGGCTTCGCGGCGCACAGGGAGCTGAAGCCGACCTTGACGCCGGTGTAGGGCGGCGGGGCGACGCCGTCGCAGTTGAGCTCGGCGTAGGAGGACAGGGCCGCGTTGGTGTGCCCCGGCATGTCGATCTCGGGGATCACCTCCTGGTAGCGGGAGGCGGCGTACCGCACGATCTCCCGGTACTGGTCCTTGGTGTAGAAGCCGCCGGGGCCGCCGCCGACCTCGGTGGCGCCGCCGTGGGCGGTGAGCCGGGGCCAGGAGTCGACGGCGATGCGCCACCCCTGGTCGTCGGAGAGGTGCAGGTGGAGGGTGTTGACCTTGTAGAGGGCGAGCTGGTCGATGTACCGCTTCACCTCGTCGACGGTGAAGAAGTGGCGGGAGACGTCGAGCATGGCGCCCCGGTAGGCGTAGCGCGGGGTGTCGGTGACGGTGCCTCCCGCGACCTTCCAGGGCCCGGGCTGGACGGTGTCGCGCTCGACGGCGGAGGGGAGCTGCTGGCGGAGGGTCTGGACGCCGCGGAAGAGGCCGGCGGGGGCGCGGGCGGTGAGGGTGAGGCCGTCGGGCGAGGAGGAGAGCCGGTAGCCCTCGTCGCCCAGCGCGCTGTCGCCGGGGGCGAGCCGGAGGCGGATGCCGTCGCGGGCGGCTGCCTCGTCGACGACGGGCAGCGGGAAGCCGGTGGCGGGGCGCAGGAGTCCGGCGAGGTAGCGGCCGAGGGCCCGGGTCTCGCCGGACTCCTCGTCGACGCCGATGCGGGTGGCCCGGGTGAGGGTGTACGGCTCGCCCCCGGGGGTCACGGAGGCGGGGACGGGGACGATCCGGCCGAGCGGGCGCACCTCGGGTTCGGCGGCGGGGACCGGGCCGCCCGCGGACGCCTCGCCGCAGGCCACTCCGGCGGCGGCGACCAGGAGGAGGGAGCCCACGAGGGCGGGGATCCTTCGGCGCTGTCTCACGGGCAAGCTCCCCTTCGGGCGATCGGTGCGTCCGTATGTCTGTATATCCGCTGTCTGCATATCCGCTCGGTCCCTGTGTACCGTTCACCCCCTTCGCCGATCAAGGTCTGGACCAACGGGGCCGTTTTCCTCGATGATCATGGCGCTCCTGCCCGATTTCGGGCAGGATTCTTGCAAAGGGCCCGAAGAACCCCCAGTATCGACGGGTGCTCGAACGCCGCCCGTCGCACGACGACCTCATCGACCATCTGGTCCGCAGCACCGCGCTCCAGCGCGGTGAGGCCGCCCGGGTGGTGCTCGACGTGCTGGCGTACTTCGACGAGACGACCGAGGAGTTCGTCCGCCGCCGCCACCGCGAGCTGCAGTCCGGCGGGGCCGTGAACGCCGAGATCTTCGAACGGATCGCGGCCGAACTGCCACACCGGGCCGTGGCGCCGCAGGAGCTCTCGCTCCGGCAGCTGCGCCGCATCGTCTACGGCTGAGACCGCCGCGGCGGCCGGGAAGCACCATCACTGACCTGGAGGGGTTACACCTATATGTGCGGAATTGTCGGTTACATCGGTAAGCGTGACGTCGCCCCGCTGCTGCTGGAGGGCCTGGCACGGCTGGAGTACCGCGGGTACGACTCCGCGGGCATGGTCATCACCAGCCCCAAGGCCGCCGGCCTGAAGATGGTGAAGGCCAAGGGCCGCGTGCGTGACCTGGAGGCCAAGGTCCCCAAGCGCTTCACCGGCACCACCGGCATCGCCCACACCCGCTGGGCCACCCACGGCGCGCCGAGCGACGTCAACTCGCACCCGCACCTGGACCCCGAGAACAAGGTCGCCGTCGTCCACAACGGCATCGTCGACAACGCCCAGGAGCTCCGCGCCAAGCTGGAGGCCGACGGCGTCGTCTTCGCCTCCGAGACGGACACCGAGGTCATCACCCACCTCATCGCCCGCTCCCAGGCCGACACCCTCGAGGAGAAGGTCCGCGAGGCGCTCAAGGTCATCGAGGGCACCTACGGCATCGCCGTGATGCACGCCGACTTCAACGACCGCATCGTGGTGGCCCGCAACGGCTCCCCGGTCATCCTCGGCATCGGCGAGAAGGAGATGCTCGTCGCCTCCGACGTCGCCGCCCTGATCGCCCACACCCGCCAGGTCGTCACCCTCGACGACGGCGAGATGGCCACCCTCAAGGCCGACGACTTCCGCACCTACACCACCTCGGGCGCCACCACCACGGCCACCCCCGAGACGGTCGAGTGGGAGGCCGCCTCCTACGACATGGGCGGCCACGACACGTTCATGCACAAGGAGATCTCCGAGCAGCCCGACGCGGTCGACCGCGTCCTGCGCGGCCGGATCGACGACCGCTTCTCCACCGTGCACCTGGGCGGCCTGAACCTGGACCCGCGCGAGGCCCGCACCATCCGCCGCATCAAGATCCTCGGCTGCGGCACCTCGTACCACGCCGGTCTCATCGGCGCGGGCCTCATCGAGTCGATGGCCCGCATCCCCGCCGACGCCGAGCCGGCCTCGGAGTTCCGCTACCGCAACCCGGTCGTGGACCCCGACACCCTCTACATCGCCGTCTCCCAGTCCGGTGAGACCTACGACGTGCTCGCCGCCGTCCAGGAGCTCAAGCGGAAGGGCGCCCGCGTCCTCGGCGTCGTGAACGTCGTCGGCTCGGCCATCGCCCGCGAGGCCGACGGCGGCGTGTACGTCCACGCCGGCCCCGAGGTCTGCGTCGTCTCCACCAAGTGCTTCACCAACACGGTCACCGCCTTCGCGCTGCTCGCCCTGCACCTGGGCCGCATCCGCGACCTGTCCGTCACCGACGGCAAGCGGATCATCGAGGGCCTGCGCAAGCTGCCCTCGCAGATCGAGGAGATCCTCAAGACCGAGGACGAGATCAAGAAGATCGCCGCCGAGTACGCCGGCGCCCAGTCGATGATGTTCATCGGCCGTGTGCGCGGCTACCCGGTCGCGCTGGAGGCCTCCCTCAAGCTGAAGGAGATCTCCTACATCCACGCCGAGGCCTACCCCGCCTCCGAGCTGAAGCACGGCCCGCTCGCCCTCATCGAGCCGGCCCTGCCGACGGTCGCGATCGTCCCCGACGACGACCTGCTGGAGAAGAACCGCGCCGCCCTGGAGGAGATCAAGGCCCGCAGCGGCCGCATCCTCGCGGTCGCGCACCAGCCGCAGGCGAAGGCCGACCACACCATCGTCGTGCCGAAGAACGAGGACGAGCTGGACCCGATCCTGATGGGCATCCCGCTCCAGCTCCTCGCCTACCACACGGCGCTCGCCATGGGCCGCGACATCGACAAGCCGCGCAACCTGGCCAAGTCCGTCACGGTCGAGTAGCGGCCTCGGGGCCTGTCCCCCCGAACCGCGCCACCGGGCCTGTCCCCCGGCGGTCCGACCGGACACGAGAGCGGTCCCCCGCACACACCCAGGTGTGCGGGGGACCGCTTTTTCCACGGGGCCCGGTCCGCCTCCGGGACGCCTCCGCGCCCTTTCGGCTCAGGCGCCGGTCAGCTCGCCGGGGCCGCGCTGCGGCTCGCCCGGCCGAGGGCGGTCGGCCACCCCGCCACCGCGGCCGTGGCGCCGTACCAGGCGAGCAGGCCGCCGACGGCGGCGACCCAGCCGCCCGCCTTCGCGAGTCCGCCGTTGTCGGCGAGCGCGCCTATGCCGAGCAGCAGCAGCGCGACGAAGAGCAGCCCGTACACGCCCTGCCCGAAGAGCCCGCCACCCTTGGAGGCCACGGTCAGCGTGAGGGCGAGGAGCGCCCACAGGAGGAGGAAGAGGCCGGCCGCGTCGGCCGAGCCGCCAGAGCCGCCGGCCCCGGTCCCCCAGGTGAACCAGAAGGCGCCGAGCGCCGTGTACGCCGTGCCCTCCGCGGTGCCGCCGGCCCGGAGGGCGAGCAGGCCGACGAGGAAGAGCGTGACGCCGCCGACCCAGGTGGCGAGGCCCGCGGCATCCGCTGCCGCGACGTTGTCGATGATCCCGGTACCGCCCAGGCCGAAGGCCAGCAGGGTCAGTCCGAGGGCGAGGTTTCCGAGCGTGGAGACGGTGTTTCCCGCGGCGACTTCGTTGTCCACGGCGGGCTCCCTTCAGGTGTGCAGTCGTGCTGCGTGAGCTGCTGTGATCCGGTGGCCTTTATGTACCCTTCACAAGCACACAATTCACCTGAGGAAGGCCGAATTTATGGCCGCATGACGGCAGTTGAGGGAGGGGGCGACGAACCGACGGCTCCGACGGGGCCGTTGGGAACACCGGGACGCACGAGACCGCCCGGACGGGCGGGAGCGGCGGGGCTACGGGATGACGATGACCGGCCGCTGGGCGCGGCGCGCGAGCCGGCCGGCGACCGAGCCGAAGATCCGGCCGACGATCCCGTGCGTGGAGCCGACCACGATCGCGTCGGCCGAGTACTCCCGGCCGACCTCCTCCAGCTCGTGGCAGATGTCGCCGCCGCGCTCGACGAGGATCCAGGGCACCTCCGAGAGGTGCTCGGCGCACGCCAGCTCCAGACCGAGGACCTCGGTCCGGTGATCGGGGACGTCGACGAAGACGGGCGGCTCGCAGCCGGCCCACACCGTGGTGGGGAGCCGGTTGGCCACGTGCACGATGATCAGGCCCGAGCCGGAGCGCCTGGCCATGCCGATGGCGTACGCGAGGGCACGCTCACTGGACGTGGAGCCGTCGAAGCCGACGACGACGCCGTGCCGGAAGGCCGGGTCACAGGCGTGACGTGGCTGTTCGACCGCGAGGGGGTCGACCGTGGAATCGGCGACGCGCTTGCGGTCCGCGGGTTCGGGGAATTCGTGACCGGCCATCGGTGTCTCGGCGAAGAGGGTCCTCGTGCGAAGGGACGGGGAAAAGGGGGGACGAACGACGGGTGGCGGCGGAGCTGTGTCCGGGAATCATCTTCCCAACCCCATACCCCCAAGGGTACGGCGCCACTCCTCTCCTGCCCAGAGCCCGCCGTGCCACCCCTGGCGTGCCCGCCGCCCGCGGGCGGCGTTCCAGGGAGCATGCACGAGGGGCTCGGGATCTGGCAATGCCGGTTGTGCCCTACAGGCGTCCGTACGGGGGCCAAACGGACGTCGCCGAGAGTGACCGGAACGTTCCGTTCCTCGTTGCCACAGGTCCAGCCCACCGTCGCAGGGAGACCGCCCGTGCCCGCACCATCGACCGCCGCCGGCCAGACCTCACCCGCCCGCCCCGCCGCCGTGGCCGCCCCCCGCGGGCGGCGCCGCGCGCCCGCCCCCTCCCCGTCCGCCGCCGCCCCGGAACCGGCGGCGGCCCCGGAGGCGGGAACCGGGGGCCCGGCCGACGACGTCGTCCGGTGGGCGGTCTTCTGCTGCGCGCTGGTCCCGGTGGTGCTCGTCGCGTACGGCACCTCGCTCGGCGGGGCCGCCGGGACGGCGCTCGGACTCGTGTCGGTGACGGCCGCCTGCCGGGTGCTGCTGCGCCGCTCGGAGCGCGGTCTGCACGCCGAGGGTGCGCGCGGGAGGCGCCGGCCCCGCCCCTGAGCGGGGTCCGGGAGGGCTCGGACCCCCTTCGAGTTGACAGGTTCGTACACCCGAACCCATATGTTTTCAGCCAAGTTCCATTCCTCGGCGCGTCCTTGGCGGAACGATTGCCCAACCCCGGTACGGAGAGCGGCGGAAGCCCTGCCCCGCACCCCCGCACCCCCGTGTACGGGGTCGTTCCCGGTCGGACCGCGTTTCCGGCGGCCCTCGGACCGGAGAGTTCGCCATCGATCGCTTCGCGCCAAGTTGCCTTGTCGACAATCCACCGGATGGAGAACTTGTCACGCCGGCGCCACGGGACGCAGTAGATTCGATCATGGGTACCGAAGACTGGGGTCTCGTGCAAAACCGAGGGGAAACGTGCAGGAGCGACACGACCAGGGAGACGCGAACACCGAGGGGGGCTTAGCGTCATGAGCCAGGACTCCGCCGCACCGGAGGCCGCACGGAAGCTGTCCGGGCGCCGCCGTCGCGAAGTCGTCGCGGTGCTGCTGTTCAGCGGCGGCCCCATCTTCGAGAGCTCCATCCCGCTCTCCGTGTTCGGCATCGACCGGCAGGACGCCGGAGTGCCCCGATACCGGCTGCTCGTCTGCGCCGGCGAGGACGGCCCGCTCCGGACCACCGGTGGGCTCGAACTCGCCGCGCCGTACGGCCTGGAGGCCATCAGCCGGGCGGGCACCGTCGTCGTCCCGGCCTGGCGGTCGATCACCTCGCCGCCGCCGCCGGAGGCGCTCGAGGCGCTGCGCCGGGCACACGAGGAGGGCGCCAGGATCGTCGGGCTCTGCACCGGTGCGTTCGTCCTCGCCGCGGCCGGCCTGCTCGACGGCCGTCCGGCGACCACGCACTGGATGTACGCGCCGACGCTCGCCAAGCGCTATCCGTCGGTCCACGTGGACCCGCGGGAGCTCTTCGTCGACGACGGGGACGTGCTGACCTCCGCCGGCACCGCGGCCGGAATCGATCTGTGTCTGCACATCGTGCGGACCGACCACGGCACCGAGGCCGCGGGCGCGCTGGCGCGCCGGCTGGTCGTCCCGCCGCGGCGCAGCGGCGGTCAGGAGCGCTACCTCGACAGGTCTTTACCCGAGGAGATCGGCGCCGACCCGCTGGCCGAGGTCGTCGCCTGGGCGCTGGAGCACCTCCACGAGCAGTTCGACGTGGAGACCCTGGCCGCTCGCGCGTACATGTCACGGCGGACCTTCGACCGCCGGTTCCGCTCGCTCACCGGGTCGGCCCCCCTCCAGTGGCTGATCACCCAGCGGGTGCTCCAGGCACAGCGGCTGCTGGAGACCTCCGACTACTCGGTCGACGAGGTCGCGGGCCGGTGCGGCTTCCGCTCCCCGGTGGCCCTGCGCGGCCACTTCCGGCGCCAGCTCGGCTCCTCGCCGGCCGCGTACCGGGCGGCGTACCGCGCCCGGCGGCCGCAGGGCGAGGCGGGCACGGTCGTGCTCGACCCGGTCGTGCCGGTGCAGGTCCCGGCGGGAGTCCGGCGTCCGTCCCTGGACCCGGGCAAGCCGCAGTCCGACGTGTACGCGCCGGGACGCGCCTCGCTGCCGGGCCAGCGCAGCGCGCCGTAACGACGACCCGCACGGCCACAAGCCGCGCACAGCAGGACCGACGGGCGCCCGGGGACGACCTCCCCCGGGCGCCCGTCGGCCTGCTCCGCTCGCGTCCGTAGCCCCTAAGGTGGACACATGAACGATCGCATGGTGTGGATCGACTGCGAGATGACCGGGCTCTCGCTGACGGACGACGCACTCATCGAGGTGGCCGCGCTGGTCACCGACTCGGAACTGAACGTGCTCGGCGAAGGGGTGGACATCGTGATCCGCCCGCCGGACGCGGCCCTGGAGACCATGCCCGAGATCGTGCGCCGGATGCACACGTCCTCGGGGCTGCTCGACGCGCTCGCCGAGGGCACCACGCTCGCCGACGCCGAGGCCCAGGTCCTCGCGTACATCCGCGAGCACGTCAAGGAGCCGGGCAAGGCGCCGCTGTGCGGGAACTCGGTCTCCACGGACCGCGGCTTCCTCGCCCGCGACATGCCGGCCCTGGAGAACCACCTGCACTACCGGATCGTCGACGTGTCCTCGGTCAAGGAGCTGGCCCGCCGCTGGTACCCGAGGGCGTACTTCAACAGTCCGGAGAAGAACGGCAACCACCGGGCGCTCGCCGACATCCGCGAGTCCATCGCCGAGCTGCGCTACTACCGCGAGGCGGTCTTCGTGCCGCAGCCCGGTCCCGACTCGGAGACCGCGAAGCAGATCGCCGCCCGCCACGTCGTGCCCGCCGAATAGCCGCTGCTCGCGCCCCCGGGAACCCGCTCGGGAAACGCGGGCGCGAGCACCCTCCGGGACCCTGTAGACTTCTTCTCGGCCGGTCGGGGAAACCTTCGGGAAAACCGCCGGTCATGGTGGGTATAGCTCAGCTGGTAGAGCACCTGGTTGTGGTCCAGGATGTCGCGGGTTCGAGTCCCGTTACTCACCCTGATGGTCGAGGCCCCGGTTCTGAGGAACCGGGGCCTCGGTCGTTCTCCGCCGCCGGACCGGGTCACCGCCGCGTTCCACACCCGGGTGACCCGCTGCCCGGCCGCCTGGGTCCAGCGGACGGTCCAGCCGTTTCCGCGGGGCCGTGCCGGAGTCGCGCTCTCACTCCCGTGCGGCCGACAGGACACGGTCAGGGTCGTACGCCGTCGAAGACGTCCGACGACGTACGTCCGGACGGGTGGCACCGCCGGACCGGCTCCCCGCACCCGGCGCGCGCGGCCACTACCGTCGGACGTCATGGGGAGGAGCAGCGGAGCCGCGTTCCGGACCGTCCTCGCCCTCCTCCTGGGCGCCTCGCTCGTCGCCGGCTGCGCCACGGACCCCCCGGAACCGTCCCCGCGGAACGTCGGCCCGGAGGCCGACGGCGCCGGCCGGCCGGTCACCCTCACCGTCGGGGTGTTCGGCACCTTCGGCTACCAGGAGTCCGGGCTCTACGACGCCTACATGCGACTCCACCCCGACGTCGCCGTCCGCCAGACCGTCCTCACCCGCAACGACGTCTACTACCCGCAGCTGCTCACCCACCTCACCGCCGGCTCCGGCCTCGCCGACGTCCAGGCCGTGGAGGTCGGCAACATCGCCGAGGTGCTCGCCACCCAGGCGGACCGCCTCGACGAGCTCGGCGCCGCCCCCGGCGTCGACCGGCGGGCCTTCCTGCCCTGGAAGTGGGCCCAGGGCACCGCCCCCGACGGGCGGACGCTCGCGCTCGGCACCGACATCGGGCCGCAGGCCGTCTGCTACCGCAAGGACCTCTTCGCGCGCGCCGGGCTGCCCGCCGACCGGGAGGCCGTCGGGCGGCTCTGGGCCGGGGACTGGCGCAAGTACCTGGAGGCCGGGGTGCGCTACCGCGAACGGGCCCCGGACGGCACGGCCTTCACCGACTCCGCCTCCGGGGTCCTCGCGGCGGTCACCGGCAGCGTCACCCCGCGCTACTACGACGAGCGGGGCGAACTGATCGTGGCACGGAACCCCGCCGTACGGAGGGCCTGGGACCTCGCCGCCGCCTTCGCCCGGCAGGGACTGACCGCCCGGCTCCAGCAGTTCACCCCCGGCTGGGACCAGGCGTTCGCGAACGGGGCGTTCGCCGCCCTCGCCTGCCCCGCCTGGATGCTCGGCTACATCGAGGACAAGGCGGGCCCGGCCGGGCTCGGCCGCTGGGACATCGCCCCGGCGCCCCGGCCGGGCAGCTGGGGCGGTTCCTTCCTCGTCGTGCCGTCGGCGGGGCGGCAGCGGGCGGAGGCGGCCCGGCTCGCGGCCTGGCTGACCGCGCCCGCCCAGCAGGCGGCGGTCTTCGCCCGGCGCGGCAGCTTCCCCAGCGCCTCGGCCGCCTACTCCCTCCCGGAGGTCGCCGACGCGCGCCACCCGTACTTCGGCGACGCCCCGGTCGGCGAGCTCTTCGCCCGGGCCGCGCTGGGCGTCCCCCGCGCGCCCATCGGCCCGAAGGACGCCCTGGTCTCCCAGACCCTGGCCGACGTCGGCATGCTCCAGGTCGACCAGACCGGCCGCTCGCCGGACTCGGCCTGGCGGGCGGCGATGCGGGCGATCGACAACGCGCTGGACCGGTGAGCGCCGTGACCGACGCACGGCCCGCGCCCCGGCGCACCCGTACGGGCTCCCGCTGGGCACCGTACGCGCTCGTCGCGCCGTTCTTCCTGTTCTTCGGCGCCTTCGGGGTGCTGCCGCTGGCCGCCACCGCGTGGGCGTCGCTGTACCGGATGGAGCTGACCGCGCCGGACGAGCGGGAGTGGGTGGGGCTGCACAACTACGCGCGCCTCGCCCACGACGAGTTCTTCTGGAACGCGCTGGCGAACACGGTCACCATCGGGGTCCTCGCCACCGTCCCGCAGCTGCTGCTCGCGCTCGGGGTGGCACACCTGCTGGACGTCCGGCTGCGGGGCCGGGGCGTCCTGCGCGTGGTGGCGCTCGCCCCGTACGCCACCTCGGTGGCGGCAGCGACCCTGGTCTTCGCGCTGTTCTTCGGCCGGGACCACGGGATGGCCAACTGGGTGATCGGGCTGGCCGGCCTCCCGCCGGTGGACTGGCAGAACGGCCCGTGGGCCTCTCGGTGCGCGGTGGCGTCGATCGTGATCTGGCGCTGGACCGGCTACAACGCGCTGATCTACCTGGCGGCGATGCAGACGGTCCCGCACGAGCTGTACGAGGCGGCGGCGCTGGACGGGGCCTCCCGGTGGCGGCAGTTCCTCCACGTGACGCTGCCGGGGCTGCGGCCGGCGCTCGCCTTCACGGGGCTGGTGTCGACGATCGGCGCGATGCAGCTGTTCGGCGAACCCCTGCTGTTCGGCAGCGGGGCGGGGGCCACCGGCGGCGCGGACCACCAGTTCCAGACGCTCGGGCTCTATCTGTACGAGCAGGGCTGGGTGAACCTCCATCTGGGGCGGGCCGCGGCCATCGCCTGGACCATGCTCCTGATCCTGGTCCTGGTGTTCGGCGCGGTCCGGCCCGCCCGGACGTTGCTCGCGCGCCGGGCGGGGGCGCGATGAGGACGGTGCGGGCCGGCTGGGGGACGTACGTGCTGCTCGCGCTCTTCGCGGCCGTCTCGCTGTTCCCGCTGGTGTGGACGGCGGTGGCGGCCTCGCGGACGAACACCCGGCTGGCGGCCACCCCGCCGCCCTTCCGGTTCGGACGGAACCTGCCGCGGAACGTGGAGATCGCCTGGACCGACGCGCGGCTCGGCGAGGCGCTGGCGAACACGGCCGTGGTGGCCGGGGCGGTCGCGGCCGGCACCGTGCTCTTCTCGACGCTCGCCGGCTTCGCCTTCGCCAAGCTGCGGTTCCGTCTGCGGGGCGTGCTGCTGCTGCTCGTGGGCGCGACGATGCTGATCCCGCCCCAGCTGGGCGCGGTCCCGCTCTATCTGATGATCGCCCGGCTGCACTGGACGGACGAGCTCCAGGCGGTGGTCCTGCCGTCGCTGGTGTCGGCCTTCGGGGTGTTCTACATGCGCCAGCACCTGCGGCGGGCGCTGCCGACCGAGCTCCTGGAGGCGGCGCGGACGGACGGGGCGGGGACGGCCAGGACGGTGTGGCACGTCGTGCTGCCGGCGGCGCGCCCGGCGATGGCGGTTCTGGGGATGCTGTCGTTCGTGGCGGCGTGGAACGACTTCTTCTGGCCGGTGCTGGCGCTGACGCAGACCGGGAACCCGACGGTGCAGGTGGCGCTCACCGGACTGGGCCGGGGCACGGTCCCCGACCAGTCGGTGGTGATGGCGGGGGCGCTGCTGGGGACGCTGCCGCTGCTGGTCGTCCTCGCGCTGTTCGGCCGGCACATCGTGGGCGGGGTGATGCGGGGCGCGGTGAAGGGCTGACCGCGGGCCCGCTCCGGCGACGACCGCCTCACCTGTTCGGACGAGGTGACGATCCGCCCCCTCCGCCCCCCTGCTAGCTTCGCCCCATGTCCACTATTCTCACATTTGACCATTTTTCGGCTCGGTGAGGCCGGGTGGGAGTCCTGCGTGACAACCCCGAACTGGCCCTCTTCCTCTGCCTCGCGGCCGGCTACCTCGTCGGCAAGCTCCGCGTCGGTCCCCTCACCCTCGGCGGCATCTGCGGCACCCTGATCGTCTCCCTGCTGCTCGGCGCCTGGGCGAAGGTCACCGTCTCCGACGACGTGAAGACGATCTTCTTCGCGCTCTTCATCTTCTCGCTCGGCTACCTGGCGGGTCCGCAGTTCTTCGCCAACCTCAACCGCAAGAGCCTGCGCTTCTTCGCCCTCTGCCTCATCGAGGTCGTCTCGGTCGTCGGCATCGCCCTCGGCCTCGCCGAAGGCTTCGACCTCGACGTCGGCACCGCCGCCGGCATCCTCGCCGGCGCCGCCACCGAGTCCGCCGTCGTCGGCACGGCCACCGAGGCCATCGGCAACCTCTCGGACCTGACCCAGGAGCAGATCACCCAGTACCAGGGCCACGTGGCCACCGCGTACACGGTCTGCTACCTCTTCGGCCTGGTCACCATCGTCATCTACACCAGCCAGATCATGCCGATGATGCTCCGGATCAACCTCCGTGACGCCTCGCGGGCGCTGTGGGAGCGGATGCGCGGGTCCGGCGGCGGCCTGGAGTCCGACGAGCTGGAGGCTCTGCCCGGCATGGTCGGCCGGACGTACCTGGTCACCCAGGCGGACGGCGCCCGGGTGGGCGACCTGGAGCGCGCGCTCGGCGGCCGGGTCACCGTCGAGGCCGTGAAGCGCGGCAGCAAGGTGCTCACCCCTCCACCGCCCGACTTCGAACTGACCCTGTCCGACCTGGTGCTGGCCGTCGGCCGACGGGCCAACATCATCGAGGCGGGCCGGGTCATCGGCCCCGAGACCCCGGCGGTCCCCGGCCTCGACACCCCGCTCGCCACCACCCAGGTGTCGCTGACCGACAAGGGCGCGATCGGCAAGTCGCTGAACACCCTCACCAGGGAACACCCGGAGTTCTCCACCGGTGGCGTGTACGTGACGGACGTGCTGCGCAACGAGCAGCACCTGCCCGCGACCCCGGAGACCGTCGTGCACCGCGGCGACGTGCTCACCCTGGTCGGCGCACGCTCCGGCCTCGGCAAGCTGGCCGCGAAGGTCGGCGCGACCGTGAAGAACGACGCGACCGACTTCATCTACCTGGGGCTCGGCATCGTCTGCGGGTCGCTGCTCGGACAGGTCGTCGTCGAGTTCGGCGACGTCCCGATGTCGCTCGGCACCGGCGGCGGCTGCCTGATCTCCGGGCTTCTCTTCGGCTGGTTCCGTTCCCGTACCCAGACCTTCGGCGCCTTCCCTCCGCAGGCCGCCACCACCCTCAAGGACATGGGGCTGGCGATCTTCATCGCCTGCACCGGTCTGGTGTCGGGCCCCCAGGCGTGGCCGCTGCTCAAGGAGTACGGCGCGCTGCTCCCGTTCGCCGGGATCGCGATGGTCCTGGTACCCGCGACGCTCTCCCTGATCGTCGGGAGGAAGCTGCTGAAGATCGAGAAACCGCTGCTGATCGGGGCCATCGCCGGCCAGCAGTGCTCCACCCCGGCCATCACCTCGATCACCCAGGTGGCCCAGAGCTCCGTACCGATGCTCGGCTACACCGTCACGTACACCCTCTCCAACTTCCTGCTGCCCCTGACCGGGCCCCTGCTCGTCGGCATCCTGGGAGCGTGAGGAGCAACGATGATCGACTTCCTCGACCGCAACATCTTCCAGCCGCACCCCGAGCTGCTCGTCTTCATCACCGTCGCGCTCGGCTTCCTCTTCGGCAGGCTGCGCTACAAGGCGATCGCGCTCGGCGCCGTCACCGGCTGCCTGGTGGCGGGGCTGCTGCTGGGAGCCCAGTTCAAAGTCACGATCGACGGCACGGTGAAGAACCTCTTCTTCACCATGTTCCTCTTCGCCCTCGGGTACAAGGTCGGTCCCCAGTTCTTCCGCGGTCTGCGGAAGGACGGCCTGCCGCAGGTGGTCAACGCGGTCGTCGTCTGTGTGACCGGGCTCCTCGTCTCCTGGGGTTTCGCCGTGATGCTGGGGTACGGTCCCGGGCTCTCGGCGGGTCTCCTCGGCGGCGCGCTCACCCAGTCCGCGGTCATCGGCGTCGCCCAGGACGCCATCGGCAACCTGCCGGGGCTCTCCGCCGACCAGATGAAGACCGAGGAGAACCTCGTCGCCATCGGCTACGCCGTCACCTACCCCCTCGGCACCATCCTCTGCGCGATGCTCCTCGCCAACGTCCTGCCCAGGCTCTACAGGCGTGACCTCGCCGCCGAGTCGGCCCTGCTCGCGAAGGAACTGGACAGCCCCGAGGACGACCCCGATCTGGCCGAGGGTTACTACGAGGTCGTCCTGCGCGCCTACGAGATGGACCACTCCGCGCTGGCGGGCCGGACCATCGACGACTTCGAGAACCAGCAGAAGGAGCTCGGCCACCGCATCTACATCACCCGGGTGCGGCGGGAGGGCAAGATCCTCGAACACGACCAGCAGACCGTGCTCCGCTCCGGCGACGTACTGGCGGTGAGCGCGCTGCGCGGTTCCCTGGTCGCGTTCGACGCCCGCGCGCACATCGGCCCCGAGACGGACGACGTGGAACTGCTCGGCTACCGGACCGAGACCCTTCACGTCGTCGCCTCCGAGAAGGCGCAGCTCGGCAAGACCATCGCCGACCTGCGCCGCGAGCCGTTCATGGTCGGCGTGTACGTCGACCGGCTCTACCGCTCGGGCGCCGAGTTCCCCTACCGGCTCACCACCACGCTGGAGCGCGGGGACACCGTGGTCCTCACCGGCCCGAAGCGGCTCGTGGACCCGGCGGGCGCGGCGATCGGCAAGCCCGTGCCGACCTCCTTCGCCACCGACATGCTCTGGGTGGGCCTCGGCATCTTCCTCGGCGGCTGCATCGGCATCCCGGCCCTGACGGTGTCGGGCGTGCCCATCTCGCTGTCCACCTCCGGCGGCGCGCTGATCATGGGTCTGGTCTTCGGCTGGATCCGGGGCAAGTACCCGACGTACGGCAACGTGCCGCCCGGCGCCCAGTGGTTCATGGACACCCTCGGCCTCTGCCTCTTCGTCGCGGTGGTCGGCATCAACGCCGGCCCGAGCTTCACCAGCGGCCTGTCGGCGGCCGGCTGGGGGCTGCTGATCTGGGGCGCGGTGGCGACGGTGGTCCCCCTGATCGTGGGCTTCCTGGTCGGCCACCACGTGCAGAGGATCCGCTTCCCGATCCTGATGGGCGTCCTGGCCGGCGGCCAGACGACGACCGCGGCGATCGGTGCGATCAACGAACAGTCGCGGTCGCAGATCCCGACGCTGGGCTACACGATCCCCTACGCGGTGGGCAACGTCCTGCTGACCATCTGGGGCGCCGTCATCGTCATCCTCAACCACTAAGGACCCGCCGTGCCCAAGACCACCTTCACCCGCCAGGAGATCCAGTCCTTCGCGCAGCTCTCGCCGTTCGAGCTGAAGGACAAGTTCATCGGGCTCGCCCAGGCCGCCCAGGCCGGCGAGCCCGGGCAGAAGGACAAGTCCCAGACGCAGATGCTGAACGCGGGACGGGGCAACCCGAACTGGGTCGCCACGGGTCCCCGGGAGGCGTTCCTCGCCCTCGGCCACTTCGCGCTCTCGGAGTCGCGCCGGGTGTGGACCGCCGACGACCTCGGCGGCATGCCGGAGCTCGTGGGCTCCGGGGCACGCTTCGACGCCTTCGTGCGGCGCCACCCGGACCTGCCAGGGATCGAGCTGCTGCAGAAGTGCGTGGAGTACGCCGTCGAGCGCTTCGGCTTCGACAAGGACGCCTTCGTCCACGAGCTCACCGACGGCTCCATCGGCGACAACTACCCCGTGCCGGACCGGATCCTGGCCCACACCGAGCAGATCGTCCGCGGCTACGTGCACGACGAGATGTTCGACAAGCGCCCGCCGTCCGGGGAGCTGTCCCTCTTCGCGACCGAGGGCGGCACGGCCGCCATGTGCTACATCTTCGACTCGCTGACGAAGAACGGGATCCTGCGGAAGGGCGACCGGATCGCCCTCATGGTGCCGGTCTTCACGCCGTACATCGAGATTCCGGAACTGGACACCTACGAGTTCGACGTCGTCACGGTCAACGCGAGCCTGTTCGCGGAGACGGGCGTGCGCGAGTGGCGCTACCCGACCGAGGAGGTGGCCAAGCTGGCCGACCCGTCGGTCAAGCTGGTGTGCCTCGTCAACCCCTCCAACCCGCCGTCGCTCGAACTGAGCCAGCGGGTCACGGACCAGATCAGGGACATCGTCGCCGGGCCGAACCCGAACCTGCTGATCGTGACGGACGACGTGTACGGCACCTTCGTGGAGGGGTTCCGCTCGCTCGCCGCAGAGCTGCCGCGCAACACGCTCCTGGTGTACTCGTACTCCAAGCACTACGGCTGCACCGGCCACCGGCTCGGCGTCATCGGCCTCCACGACGACAACGTCGTGGACGAGATGATCGCGAACCTTCCGCAGCCGGAGAAGGAGCGTCTGGACAGGCGCTACGGCACGCTGAGCCTGGAGCCGGAGAAGATCCGTTTCATCGACCGGCTCGTCGCCGACTCCCGGCAGGTCGCGCTCAACCACACCGCCGGGCTCTCGCTGCCCCAGCAGGTGATGATGTCGCTGTTCTCGCTCTTCGACATGCAGGAGGAGGGGCAGGCCTACAAGGAGAGGATCCGGGGCATCGTGCGCAGGCGCCTCGGCCTGCTCCTCGAAGGCGCGCAGATGAAGATCGCCGAAGAACCGAAGCGGGCCGCGTACTACGTCGAGCTCGACCTGCTCGCCGAGGCCGAGCGGGTCCAGGGGAAGGACTTCGCGGCCTTCCTGGAGAAGAACTACGAGCCCGTCGACCCGCTGTTCCGGCTGGCCGAGCAGACCGGTGTCGTCCTGCTCAACGGCGGCGGGTTCGACGGACCCGAATGGTCCGTGCGCGTGTCGCTCGCCAACCTCGACGACCTGGACTACCTGAAGATCGGCCACCACCTGCGGGCGATCTTCGACGACTACGCGGAGGAGTGGAGGGCCTCGCGGGCCTTGTGACGCCGCGGGCGGACAGGGGTGCGCGCCCCGGGCGGCGGTGGGGTGGTACCGGCCGGGGCGCGCGGTGTGGGGGGGTGTGGGGGCTCGGGGAGGGAGGAGGGGCTACTTGTACGCGGCGAACGCCTTGGTGAAGGCCAGCGGCTGCTGGAGGATCGAGGAGCAGGTGGCGTCGGCGTGGTCCAGGGCGCCGGCCGCGCACTGCTTGTCACGGGTCGAGGACCACATGGAGAGCCAGCCGATGCCCTTCGACCTGGCGAAGTCGACCAGCTGGGTGGCGTCGTCGACCTTGAAGACCTCGCCGGCGACGTCGTTGACGCCGATCATCGGGGTGACGGCGACGGCCTTCCAGGCGGCCGCGTCGGAGAGGCCGAGCACGCCCTTGATCTGGGCCTGGGTGGCGGTCGCGGCCTGGACGGCGTACGTGCCCATGTCGGCGCTGTACGCGGGGCCGTAGTCCATCGCCATGATGTTGACGGCGTCGACGCGGACCCCGTTCCGCTTGGCGTCGGCGAGCAGGTCCACGCCCGGCTGGGTGAGGCCCTCGGGCATGACCGGCAGCGTGAAGGAGACGTTCAGGCCGGGGTGGGACTTCTGGAGCTGGGCGATCGCCTGCGAGCGGCGGGTGTTGGCGGCGGTGTCGGGCAGGGCCGCGCCCTCGATGTCGAAGTCGACCTTGGTCAGCTTGTACTGGTCGATGGCCTTGCCGTACGCGGCGGCGAGCGCCGAGGAGCTCGTGCAGTTGAGGGCGAGCTCGTGGCCGGCGGCGCCGCCGAAGGAGACGCGGACGTCGCCGCCCTTGGCGCGCAGGGCACCGATCTGGGAGGCGACCCGGTCGCTCGCGAGGTCGGTGACCCCGCCCCACAGCGGGGCGCAGGCGCCGCCGGAGGTGAGGAAGGCGAGGTTGAACTCCTTGACGCCGGTGGCGTCGGCGGTCGCGAGCAGGTCGTACGTCGGGTAGAGCGAGGTGTCGACGTACGGCGCGTACTTCGCGGCCGCGCCCGGGGGCGTGGTGGAGGTCGCGGTGGGGGTGGGCGTGGGGGTCGCGGTGGCCGTGGCGGTGGGCTTCGGGCTCGCGGTGGCCGTGGCGGTCGGCGTGGGCTTCACGGTCGCCGTCGGCTGCGGGGAGGCGGTGGCGGTGGGCTGCTCGGTGGGGCGGCCGCTGGGGGTGGGGGCGGGGCCGCCGGCCGAGCAGGAGGCGCGGTTGATGAGGCAGTTCGAGGGGTCGCCGGCCTGGCCCGCGGCCGAGGTGACGAAGCCGACGGTGACGGACTGGCCGGGGGCGAGCTGCCGGTTCCAGCTCGCGGGCTTCACGGTGACGTGCCGGCCCGAGACGGTGTGATCGCCGTTCCACAGGGAGCTGATCGCCGTGCCCTGGGGGAGGTCGAACTCCAGCGTCCAGTCGGACTGCGCGGCGGAGGTGGCGTTGGTGACGACGTACTGGCCGGTGTAGCCGCCGGTCCAGGAGCTGGTCCTGGTGTAGGCCGCGCCGACGGCGGCGGCCTGGGCGGTGCCGGTGAGGGCGAAGGCGGCGCCGCCGACGACCGCCGCCGCGACGACCGCTCCGACGACCTTGGTCCTGGTGGTCGTCCTGCGCCGGTGCGCGTTCGTACCCATCGCGTGCCTGCCTCTGCGTGCCGGGGGTGTGGGGGGTGGTGCTGCGGCAGCACGCTAGCGAGGGACAAACGGACAAAGGGGGTCCCGTGGACACCGGCCGGGATTCTTACGGTCCGCTTAAGGAAGGCATCGGAACCAGGAAAGGTTCGCGCGGTGCGGCGCCCGCCGGGGGGCCGCGGTCGTCGCCGGGGGTGTGCGCCGGCGCCGCCGGCGGTGCTTCCGGGGCCCGTTCAGCCGTCCACGGCCCGCCGGGTCCCCGTCCCGCCGCCGCGCCGGCGCCGGGCCGGCCGGTGCCCGCGGCGGCCGGCCGCGGCGGCGCCGCGCAGGCCGTCGAGGGCGATCCAGATGCGCACCTCGGTGCCGCCGAGGACCGAGTGGCCGATGCGCACGTCGCCGCCGGTGGTCTCCGCCATCCGCCGGACGATGTCGAGGCCGAGGCCGGTGGAGCCCGCGCGGGCCCCGCTGTTGCCGCGGGCCAGGGCGGCGGCGGGGTCGGCGATGCCGGGGCCGGCGTCGGAGACGAGGACGATGACGGCGTCGTCGCCGTTGTGGACGTCGAGGGAGAAGGCGGTGCCCTCCGGGGTGTGCCGGAAGACGTTGCCGAGCAGCGCGTCGAGCGCGGCGACGAGTTCGGGGCGGGCGACGGGGATGCGGACCGGGCGCTCGACGCCGGCGACCCGCACCCGGCGGCCCTCGTCCTCGGCGAGCGCGGACCAGAACTCCATCCGCTCGCGGACCACTTCGGCGGCGTCGCAGCCGGCGCCGGGGCCGGTGGCCTGGGTCTGCGGCTTCGCGTCACGGGCCGTGCGGATGATGATGTCGACCTCGCGTTCCAGCTGTTCGACGGCGGCGCGGGTCTGTTCGGCGGCCGGGCCGGAGCCGAGCGAGGCCGCGTTGAGCCGGAGCACGGTGAGCGGGGTGCGCAGCCGGTGGGAGAGGTCGGCGGCCAGCTCGCGCTCGTTGGCGAGGAGCTGGACGACCTGGTCGGCCATCGAGTTGAAGGCGACGGCCGCCGACTTGAGCTCCGGCGGCCCCTCCTCGGGGACCCGGGCGCCGAGCCTGCCCTCGCCGAGGTCGTGGGCGGCGCCCGCGAGCCGCTGGGCGGGCCGGACCATCCGGATGCCGAGCCGGTCGGCGACGGCGACGGAGCCGATGACGAGGGCGATACCGACACCGGAGAGGACCAGCCAGGCGGTGGCGACACCGTTGCTCACCTCGCCCTCGGGGACGAAGAGTTCGACGACGGCGACCTGGCCGCTGCTGAGCGCGGTGGGCTGGAGCAGGGCGAAGCCGCCGGGCACCTCGGCGATCGAGGCGCGGCCGAGGACGCGGGTGGCGGCGAGGTCGTGCTCGCCGGCGCGCTGGGTGCCGATCTCCAGGGGTTCGTCGCCGGGTTCGGCGGCGGGCACGTGGATGGCGAGCCGTCCGGAGGCCCCGTCCTCGGTGGTGGCGACGGCCTTGTCGAGCTCGTCGCGGTCGGTGGTGATGGCGAGGACGGGGGCGAGTCCGGCGGCCCGCCGCTCGGCGTTGGAGAACGCCCGGTCGCGGGCCATCTCCTTGACGACGAGGCCGAGGGGGACGGCGAAGGCGATGACGACCATCGCGGTGACGGCCAGGGACACCTTGACGAGCGCCCATCTCACGGCTGCGGCTCCCGGGGCGGCTCCAGCTTCACGCCCACCCCGCGCAGGGTGTGCAGATAGCGGGGGCGGGCGGCCGTCTCGCCCAGCTTCCGCCGCAGCCATGACAAATGTACGTCGATGGTCTGGTCGTCCCCGTACGACTGCTGCCACACCTCGGCCAGCAGCTCCTTGCGCGGTACGACGACGCCGGGCCGTCCCGCGAGGAAGGCCAGCAGGTCGAACTCGCGGCGGGTCAGGTCCAACGGCGCGCCGTCCAGCTCCGCCTGACGGCGCAGCGGGTCGACCGAGAGCCCGCCGACCCGGATCGCCCGCGACGGCGGCGCCTCCCCCGCCGAACCCCGGGCGCGCCGCAGCACGGCGGCCATCCGGGCCGACAGGTGGTCGACCGAGAAGGGCTTCACCAGGTAGTCGTCCGCGCCCGCGTGGAGGAGCCGGACGATCTCCGCCTCGTCGTCCCGGGCGGTCGCGATGATCACCGGTACGTCGGTGATCCCGCGCAGCATCTTGAGCGCCTCGGACCCGTCCAGATCGGGCAGACCGAGGTCCAGGATCACGACGTCGAAGCGGAAATGGGCGACCTCGCGCAGCGCCTCCAGGGCCGTGCCGACGCTCCGTACCGTGTGGGAGGCCTCGGTCAGCTGCCGAATGAGGGCGGAGCGCACGAACTGGTCGTCCTCGACCACGAGCACACTTGCCATGGGCGGCACCGTACGCCATTCGGGGGAACCGGAGGACAACCTCCACCCTCCGGCACGGCCACGCGCGGGGTGGTGCACTATGTCCCGGTGCGAAGAGGACTCGTTCACGCCCTGGCCTGGTCGCTCGCCACCGGCGCGGCGGTCACCCTGTCCTGGTGGGGAGTGCACACCGTGCTGTCCGGCACCGTCTACGACCCTCCCCGCGCCCTGCCGCTGCCCGTCGGCGGCTCCGGCGGGACGACCACCTCCGGCAGTGACCCGCTGACCTCGTCGACGCGACGGCCGCCCACCACGGAACCCTCCGCTCCGACCGGTGCCCCCGCCACCCCGGGCGCCGGCACCACGTCCCCGCCCGCCCCCACCTCGCCGGCCCCGTCCCGCACCCCGAAGCCGACGGCGGTGGCCCCGGCCACGAGCGCCCCGGGCTCCGCCTCCGACGTGAAGAGCTACTCCGTCGACGGCGGACGGGTCGTCTTCGACCTCGGGGAGACCTCCGCCGAACTCGTCTCGGCGACCCCGGCCTCCGGCTGGCAGATGCAGGTGTGGAAGCAGCCCACGTGGATCCGGGTCACGTTCACCAGGGACGACCGCGAGCTGTCGGTCTTCTGCCTCTGGCACGACACCGCACCCCGGGTCGAGATCGAGGACCGCGCCACCTGAGCCCCGCCGGCCGGTCCGTCTCCTCCGGATCGTGCCGGTCGAGGGGCGGCACGGGTCGGGCACGACTCGAAGGACCCTAGGGCCTGTCGTCGCCATCCCCTCGTTGCCCGGCGGGGCAGAGGGGATGGTGACGACAGGCCCTAGCGGAAGACCGAAGGCGGCGGGACGGGCGAGGGCTTGGCGCTCGCGTCCGTGACCGGGGCCGCTCCCCCGGCGAAGTCGGCGAGGGCGCGGCCGTGTTCGACCCGGCCCGGATGGGGGTCGGTGGCGACCCGCCGGGTCAGTTCGGCCACCGGCAGCGCGCGGTCCGAGGCGAGCAGCACCGCGTTGCCGAAGCGCCGGCCGCGCAGCACGGTCGGGTCGGCGGTGAGCGCCAGCTCGGGGAAGACGGCGGCGGCCGTGGCGATCTGGCCGCGCAGATGGGCCAGCGGCGGCCCGTCGGCGAGGTTCGCCGCGTAGAAGCCGCCGGGCCGCAGCACCCGCCGGACCTCGCCGAGGAACTCGGTGCTGGTCAGGTGGGCCGGGGTACGGGCACCGCTGAACACGTCGGCGATGACGAGGTCGGCCCAGCCGTCCTGGACCTTGGCCAGGCCGTCGCGGGCGTCGGTGGACCGGACGCGGATGCGGGCGCCGGCGTCGAGCGGCAGTTCGCGGCGGACGAGCCGGACCAGCGAGTCGTCGAGCTCCACGATCTGCTGAGTGGAGCGGGGCCGGGTCGCGGCGACGTACCGGGCGAGGGTGAAGGCGCCGCCGCCGAGGTGCACGACCTGGAGCGGACGGTTCGGCGGGGCGGCGAGGTCGGCGATGTGCCCGAGGCGCCGCTGGTACTCGAAGCCGAGGTGGGCCGGGTCGTCGAGGTCGACGTGCGACTGCGGGGCCCCGTCGATGAGCAGCGTCCAGCCGCGCGGGCGCTCCCGGTCGGGTATGAGCTCGGCGAGGCCGCCGTCGACGGTCTCGACGACGGGGGCGGCGGCCGCCGCCCGGTCACGCTGCTTGTTCCTGGCCACTGCCCCATTATCGGGGCACACGGGACACGACCGCCCGGCGGCCCCGGGGCGGCGGCTCAGCGGCAGCCGTCGGCCGCCTCGATCAGCCGGGCCGCCTCGCCGAGGGCCTCGCGCAGCACCGCCGGGTCGGTCACCGGGTCGGTGTCGCCGGGCGGCAGCAGCCAGCCGGCCGGCCGGGGCGTGTCGCCCGCGGGCTCGGGGAGCTCGGGCAGGGCGGGCAGGCGCAGCCCGCGCCCGGAGGTCCGCGTACAGGCGCTGCCGGGCATGTCCCAGGCGGCGGCGGTGCCGGGCGGGACCAGGAAGCCGAGGGTGTCGCAGGTGCCGTCGTGCACGACGGGGCCGACGGCGGGGGTGGCGCCGCGGCGCAGGATGTCGACGGCCTCCAGACCCTGGCGGGCGGGCACGGTCACCAGGTCCCAGGGCTCGGCGGGCTGCTGGGGGGCGGCACCGTCCGGGGCGGGTGCGTGCCGCGTGGCCGACTGCGATCCGATCTCCGACATGGGACCCCTCCTCGCTCCTGAGGAGACGCGTCTCGCCTCTCCCTTACGGTTCAACGCCCGTGCGCGTCAACGGCTACGGCGCCATGCCGCCGCAAAGGATGGCAGTTCATGGCAGATCGCAGGCGAGATATCCGATTTGTAGCCAAACTCAGCGTGAGCATCCGGTCACGGCATGTACGTTCTTGCCGCCGGACCACCCGGCAGCACCAGGAGAGGGCTCGCCATGGCGATGTCACGGGCAGTTCCCAATCCCGCCTTCCGCCGGCTCCGCGGACAGCAGTCGCCCGCGGAGTTCGCGGCGGCCGTCCGCCGGGCGGCGCGGGAGATCGGCGAACAGGTCGCGTGCGACGCCCGCTACATCGGGCGCGTGGAGGCGGGCGAGATCCGCTGCCCCAACTACGCCTACGAGCGGGTCTTCCTGCACATGTTCCCCGGGCTCGGCCTGGCCGACCTGGGGTTCTCGGCGCGGGAGACGGTGCGCGGCCGACGGCAGGCCGTCCCGGCCGGGACAGCGCCTCCCGCCGCCATCACCCCCCGCAACGATGAGGAGAGCGACGTGCTGCGTCGCGCATTCATGACGAGCGGCTCCGCCACCCTGGCGGCCGCCTCGCTGGGACTCGGCGGCGGTCCCGCCGTCGCGATCCCCGCCCCCCGCGGCACCCACCGGATCGGCGACGCCGAGGTGCGGGCCGTCGAGGACGCCGTACGGCGGATCCGCCTGCTCGACGACCGGCACGGTGCCGACGGGCTCTACAAGGTCGCCGCCCAGCCGCTGCGCACCGCGTACGCGCTGCTCGACACCGGCACCATGGCGCGCCGGTCCACCGAGGACCGGCTGCACGCGGGCGCGGGGGAACTCTCCCTCTCCGTCGGCTGGCTGGCCCACGACTCGGGACGGCACGAGGACGCCCGCTCCCACTACGCCGAGGCGCTCGCCACCGCGCGCGTGGCGGGGAACGCGGCCCTGGAGGCGCACGCCTTCTGCAACACCTCGTTCCTGGCCCGGGACACCGGCCGGTACCGCGAGGCGGTCCGGGCGGCGCAGGCCGGGCTGCGGGCCGCCCAGCCGCTGGACTCGGCGCGGCTGCTGTCGCTGCTGTCGCTGCGCGAGGCGGTCGCCTGGGCCGGCCTCGGCGACCGCTCGGCCTGCGAGCAGGCCCTCGGGCGGGCGCACGGCCACTTCGACCGGGGGCCGGCCGACGGCGACCCCGAGTGGATGTCCTTCTTCGGCGAGCCGGAGCGGGAGGCTCTGGAGGCGCAGTGCCACTCGGCGCTGGGCGACTGGGGCCGGGCGGTCCGCCACGCCCACCGGGCCACGGTCCTGCAGAACCCGCACTTCGCCCGGAACCTCGCGCTCTACCGCGCCCACCTCGCCAAGGACCTGGCGCACGCCGGCCGCCGCGACGAGGCCGCGGCGGAGGCGAGACGGGTGGCCGAGTCCCTGGAGGGCATCGCCTCCGCCCGCATCCGCGGCATGCTCGCGGAGACGGACCGGATCCTCGCCGCCTCCTGACCTCCCGCCGCGCGGCCCCGGGGCGGCTACCGCTCCAGGTGGCCGGTGTCGTTCCAGCGCTCGACCGCCGGGTCGCCGTACGCCCAGCCCAGGACGGACAGGCTCGTCGGGTCGAGGCGGATGCGGGCCGCGAAGGACACGTCCTCGCCGAGCCAGCGGGCGCCGATCGAGCGCAGGATGTGGCCGTGCGCGAAGACCAGCACGTCACGGTCGGCGGAGCGGGCCCATTCCACGATCTCGTCGGCGCGGTCCGACAGCTGCGCCAGGGTCTCGCCCTCGGGGACGCCGTCGCGCCAGATGAACCAGCCCGGCTGCACGGCCTGGATCTCGGGCGGGGTCATCCCCTCGTACGCCCCGTAGTCCCACTCCATGAGCGCGTCCCAGGGCTCGGCCCGGTCGGCGAATCCGGCGAGCGCGCAGGTCTCGCTCGCCCGGACGAGCGGGCTCGTGCGGATCTCCACGCCGGGCAGGCCCTGCCAGGGCCCGTGGTGCAGGCGCTCACCGAGCAGCTTCGCGCCGCGCCGCCCCTCGTCGAGCAGGGGGATGTCGGTCCTGCCGGTGTGCCGGCCGAGAAGAGACCACTCGGTCTGGCCGTGCCGGGCGAGCAGGATGCGCGGTGCCATGGGAAGGACGCTCCAGGGGTTTCACGGTGCGGACGTGCCTCCCCCATCATCGCCCACCTGAATGCGCGGTGACCTCCGGGCAACCCTTCGGCGCCGCGCCGCGTCCCTCCCCCGGGGCGGACACCTTCTGGGGGGACTCATTCCATGCGCAAGCCACGCTGGTGGGCCGAACTGTCGCTGATCGCCGTCGTGTACGCGGCGTACACCGGCGGGCGGCTCCTCGTGCGCGGCGACGAGTCCGCGGCCGTCGAGCACGGCCTGGCGATCCTGCGCGCGGAGCAGGCGCTGGGGATCGACGCCGAGCACCCGCTGAACCGCCTGTTCACGGACGTTCCGGCGCTGGGCGTCCCGGCGGACTTCGCGTACGCCTCGCTGCACTACCTCGTGACCCCGGCGATCCTCGTGTGGCTCTTCCGGGGCCGCCCCGCCCACTACCGGGCCGCCCGGACCTGGCTGATGGTCTCGACCCTGCTCGGCCTGGTCGGCTTCACGCTGCTGCCGACCTGCCCGCCCCGGCTGCTCGACGCCGCGCACGGCTTCACCGACACGATGGCGCAGTTCAGCGCCTACGGCTGGTGGGGCGGCGAGGCCAGCGCGCCGCGCGGACTCGGCGCGATGACCAACCAGTACGCCGCGATGCCCAGCCTGCACGTGGGGTGGGCGCTGTGGTGCGGGGTGATGCTGTGGCGGCACGGGCGCACACCGTGGGCGAAGGCCCTCGGCCTGGCGTATCCGCTCCTCACCGCGGTGGTCGTGATGGGGACGGCCAACCACTACCTGCTCGACGCGGTCGCCGGGGTGGCGGTGATGGGCGCCGGGCTGCTCCTCGCCCCCTTCCCGCTGCGCGCCCTCGACCGGTGGCGGCCGACCCGTGCGGAGGACGGGGTGGCCGAAGCACCCCCGGTTGTCAGTGGCGGATGCGAGACTTCCCCGGGTGAGCAGCGCATCCCCGGACAGCGGTCCGTCCCTACCGCCGCAGACCACCCGACGGCAGCTCGCTGAGCTGCGCGGACCGGCCACCGTGCCGCGTCCGCTGGACGCGCGGGCGCTCGCGGCGCTCGCCGCGAACCCCGGCTGCCGGCGGCGGGCCCTGCTCGACGGTGCCGGGGTCGACAAGTCCGCGCTGGCCGCCAAGCTGGGCGCGCCGGCCCCCTTCGGCCAGTCGCAGTTCGCGATCGTGCGCGGCAACTCCTTCGAGGCCAAGGTGAAGGCGGACGGCGGCCGCGAGCTGCTGCGCCTCGTCGGCGCGGACGAGCCCGGCGAGGTCGCGGTGCCCGACCTCTCGGCGGCCGGGCCGGAGGGCCGGACGGCGCGCACCGCCCTCGCGCTGCGGGAGGCGACCGGGGCCGCCGGGACGTGGACGCTGCTCGACCATCCGCTGCTCGCCCTGGAGGTGGCGGGCTCGCCGGTCTACCTGGAGCCGGACGCGGTGGTCGTCGGCCCCGACGGCGGGTGGACGGTGGTGGAGATCAAGTCCTTCCCGATGGTCGACGGCTCGGCTGACCCGGCCAAGGTGGGTGCGGCGGCCCGCCAGGCCGCGGTGTACGTGCTGGCGCTGGAGCGGGTGGCGGCGCGCACCGAGGGCGCCCGGGTCGCGCAGTCGGTGGTCCTCGTCTGCCCGAAGGACTTCTCGAACGTGCCGACGGCGTCGGTCGTCGACGTGCGCAAGCAGCGCGCGGTCACCCGGCGCCAGCTGGACCGGCTCACGCGGATCGACGAGATCGCCGCCGCCCTGCCGGAGGGCGTCAGTTTCGACGTGGCGGAGCGCTCGCCGCAGGAGCTGGCGGCGTCCGTGGAGAGCGTGCCCCACCAGTACGCGCCGGAGTGCCTGGCCGCCTGCGAGCTGGCCTTCCACTGCCGGTCGCGGGCGCGGGAGGACGACGCGGTGGAGACCCTGGGCCGGTCCGTGCGGGCGGAGCTCGGCGGTCTGACCACGGTCGGCGCGGTGCTCGCCGCGGCGCGGGGCGAGCAGGGCGATCCGGCGGACCCGGCGGTGGCGGCGCTCCGCCGGGCCAGGGCGCTGCGCGAGGAGGCCCTGGCATGTCGCTGATCTCCCTGCTGGCCCGGATGGAGGCCGTCGAGTCGGGCCGGGCCCAGCCCCTCACGACCGTGCGGCACCGGCGGCTGTCGGACCGGCCGATGGTCCTCGTGCCGCTGACGACCGCCGGCGAGGCGGGCGCCCCGCTGGGCGCGCTGGTCGGCACGGATCCCGGGGAGCCCCGGCTGCTGGTGGTGGCCCAGCCCCGGGACCGGGACCTGCGGTTCGCGTTCCTGGCCGACCTGGCCGAGGAGGTCCTGCCGTACGTCGACGCGTTCACCGGAGTCGTCGAGGCGGCGGAGCGCAGCGAGGTGGACCCGGAGACGGGCCGGAAGGTGAAGGTCGAGGTCGAGCTCTGCGCGGACGCGCCGCAGCTGATCGTGCCGAGCCGGGCGGGCGTGGAGTACGTCCGGCTGCTCGGGCGGTCCACGCGCTTCCGGCGGACGGCCGAGCAGGACCCGGAGACGCCGTTCCCGGCGCCGCCGCGCGTCCCGCTGCTCGGCCGCTGGCTGACGCACTTCGGCGAGCGGGCCAGGGTGCCCGGCTCCTCGCTGCTGCTGGCGGCGACCGACCTCCTCAACCGGCACTGGGCGACCGGCCAGTCCTCCCTGGAGGACCAGCACCTGGGCGCGCTGCTCGCCTGGATCGACCCGCACGACGGGGAGCCGGGGGCCGCGGCGGCGCTGCGGGCCGAGGTGGGCCGGGACGCACGGGGGCAGCTGCTGTGCCCGCCGGCCGGACCGGCCACCGACCCGGCCTTCGACAACCGGCTCCTGGCGCCCGCGATCGAGCGGTACGACCGGGCCCGGCAGGCGGTCGGCGCGGCCGAGGACGGCGAGGCGGCGGACGAGGGGCTCGGCGAGCTGCACGCGGCCGAGCGGGAGCTGCGCCGGCTGGTCGCCTCGCAGCTGAGGCCGACCTGGGACGCGGTGTGGCGGGCGGTGGACCTGCTGCGGGAGCTGCCGGAAGGGGCCAGGGTCGCCGATCGCTGGACCCGGGACCGCTGGTCGTTCACCGCCCACCGCGACCGGGTGGCGGCCGGCGAGCCGCCGCAGCCGCGCCGGGACGACGCCGTGACGGCGGCGGCCAAGCTCGCCGCCCGTGAGCAGGCGCAGGGCCAGCTGGAGGCACAGGAGGCGCTGGACGACCCGCTGGTGCTGGCGGGCCGGCGGCTCGCGGGCGAGGCGTTCACCGCCGAGGTGGTGGAGGTGACGATGGCCTGGACGGAGTCGAAGCGGCCGGCGCCCCGGCCGCTCCTCACGGTCCGCACGGACGACCGGCCGCACCTGGGCGCGCGGGTGAAGGTCTTCCGCTCGCTCGACGGCAAGCCGCAGGCGGCGGAGTTCGTGCGGTACGAGGAGGACGGTTCGCTGCTGCTGCGGGTGCTCGACCGCATGGGGCGCTCCCGGGAGCCCGCGGAGGGTTCGGTGCCGGAGAAGGGCGAGCGGATCGCCTGGACGCTGTTCGAGCACGAGCAGCGGGTGGGGCCGAAGCTGCCGGACCCGGAGGAGACGCCCTGGACGCACGGCGGGCCGCCGGGGACCGACGCCGTCGAACTGCCCGACGCCGTGACCCCCGAGGACGTCCTGTGACCGCGTTCGATCCCTCCGCCGAGGCCGGCCGGGCGACCGCCGGCATCCTCGCGGACACCCTGCACGGCACGTCCCGCGGGGTGGTCGTCGACTCCCCTCCGGGGGCGGGGAAGTCGACCCTGGTGGTCCGCGCCGCCCTCGAACTGGCCGCGGCGGGGCGCCCCCTGATGGTGGTCGCGCAGACGAACGCCCAGGTGGACGACCTGGTGCTGCGGCTGGCCGAGAAGGAGCCGGACCTGGAGGTCGGCCGGCTGCACTCGAACGACAGCGACCCGTACGACAAGGCGCTGGACGATCTGGAGCAGGTGCGGAAGTCGGCGAAGGCCGGCGAGCTGGCCGGACTGCCGGTGGTGCTGTCGACCTCGGCCAAGTGGGCCCACGTGAAGAACGTCGAGCCGTGGGCGCACGCGATCGTCGACGAGGCGTACCAGATGCGCTCCGACGCGCTGCTGGCCGTGGCGGGGCTGTTCGAGCGGGCGCTGTTCGTGGGCGACCCCGGGCAGCTGGACCCGTTCTCGGTGGTGGGCGCGGAGCAGTGGGCGGGCCTGTCGTACGACCCGTCGGCGAGCGCGGTCTCGACGCTCCTGGCGCACAACCCGGAGCTGCCGCAGCACCGGCTCCCGGTGTCGTGGCGGCTGCCGGCCTCGGCGGCCCCGCTGGTCTCGGACGCCTTCTACCCCTTCACGCCGTTCCGCAGCGGCACCGGCCCGCAGGACCGGAAGCTGTCCTTCTCGGTGCCGTCGGACGGGTCGGGCCCCGACCGGGTCCTCGACGAGGCCGCGGAGTCCGGCTGGGGCCTGCTCGAACTGCCGGCCCGGCACACCCCGCGCACCGACCCGGAGGCGGTCGGCGCGGTCGCCCTGGTCGTCCGCCGGCTCCTGGACCGGGGCGGGGCCGCGGTCTCGGAGCGGGCGGAGGCGCCGGCGCCGCTGACGCCGGACCGGGTCGCGGTCGGCACGGCCCACCGCGACCAGGCGGCGGCCGTCCGGGCCGCGCTCGCGGAGCTCGGCGTGACCGGGGTGACGGTGGACACCGCCAACCGGCTCCAGGGGCGCGAGTACGACGTGACGGTCGTCCTCCATCCGCTCTCCGGCCGCCCGGACGCGACCGCCTTCCACCTGGAGACGGGGCGGCTGTGCGTGCTGGCGTCCCGGCACCGGCACGCGTGCGTGGTGGTCTGCCGCGCGGGCGTCACGGAGCTCCTGGACGAGCATCCGTCGACGGAGCCGGTCCAGCTGGGCGCGGCGGTGTCGTTCCCCGACGGCTGGGAGGCGAACCACGCGGTCCTCTCCCACCTGGCGGAACACCGGGTGACCTGGACCCCGTGAGCACCGCTGCCCCGCCGCGCGGGACTCCACACCGGGGCGCGGGGGAGCGCGGGGGCGCGGACGCGGGGGTTCGCGCTCTTGCGGGGCGCGGGACAATGGAAGACGGCCCGGGATTCCGGGCCGTGCCTGTGCGAGGAGGAGAAGGACCATGGCGGAACCCGCGGAGCGGAGCGGACAGCGACGGCTTCGGCCGGCACCGCTGGTCTTCGAGCCTGCCGAGGCGACCGCCGACCCGGAGCACTTCTTCGACCTGGAGTCGATGGAGGATCCGCGGGAGCTGCTGGCGCGGGCGACGGAGCTGACGCTGGCGTTCCGTGCGGCGACGGACCGGGCGACCGAGTTCCAGGCCATCGCGGCGGCCCAGCTCGCGGACCCGCGCCGGTTCGACCGGCTGACCGCGGCGGCCGTCGCCGAGAGGGCCCAGTGGACCGAGGACTACGCGGTCAAGATGATCGAGTTCGGTCGGGACCTGATCCGGACGAACGGCCGCCCGGCGGAGGAGTAGGCCCGGCGGGGGAACGGCCCGGCACCGCAGCCCGCCCGGCACGGGGAGCGGCCGGGCGTGCGCCGCGGGCCCGTGCGTCCGGTCTGCGGCGGCTGGCATATGCGGAGCGCACGATACTCCCCGCCGGGCCCTCGCGTCCGGGTTTTCGGGAACTCTGGGAAACCGGTCCGTCACGGCGAGTAGACCTGATCCATGACGACCTGGCTGCGCGACGAGACCCCGCACGACATCTTCCGGTTCCTCCGCGAGGGTGACGAGGGACGGCACCAGACGGCCCGGGTGACCGCCGACGGGGCCGCGTGGCTCGCTTCGGCCGCCGGCGGGAGCGGCGCCGCCCTCACCCGCTGGGAGGCCCGTCCGTCCTCGCCGGCCGCGCTGCCCTGCGGGACGGTCTTCGACGTCGTCAACGTGGACCCGGTCTTCGGGCGCCGGATGCTCGACCGGCTCTGGGAGGAGGGCCCCGGCTCGGGGCCCGTCGCGACACACCGCGGCCGGATGCTGCTCTTCGCCGCGCCGGGCACGGCCCAGCGGCTGCCCGCGCTGCTCGACTGGGAGGAGTGGAGCGACGCCGTCCCGCGGCCGCTCTGCCACGGGGTCGGCGACGCGGTGACCGTGCCGCCGCTGCTGCCCGGCGACAGCGCCGGACCCCGCTGGGTGGTCGCCCCGGACACCCG
The DNA here is from genome assembly GCF_055584185.1 of Streptomyces sp. NPDC104202. Taxonomy (NCBI): domain Bacteria; kingdom Bacillati; phylum Actinomycetota; class Actinomycetes; order Kitasatosporales; family Streptomycetaceae; genus Streptomyces; species Streptomyces sp. NPDC104202. The sequence goes on from NZ_JBVJMN010000020.1 coordinate 58,593, forward strand.
TCACCCGTGGCTGCCGGGACCCGAGGTCGTGCTCTGGGCCTGCGTGCGGGCCGTCCGGGCGGCCTCCGCCGCCGACGTGCGGGTATCGATTTTTCCTCCCGCCGATCCGGGTGCTAATGTCTACGACGTCAGCAGGCGCCGCTAGCTCAGTTGGTTAGAGCAGCTGACTCTTAATCAGCGGGTCCGGGGTTCGAGTCCCTGGCGGCGCACCGACAGAAGAAGCCCCTCGCGAAAGCGAGGGGCTTCTTCGTGCTCCGGAGCGGGTTCCGGGCCGGGCTCCGGCTCCGGCTCCGGGCTCCGGGGCGGGTCTCCCGACGGCCCCGCCGCTCAGTCCACCGCCGGCGGGGTGATCCGGACCGTCCAGGCGCCCGTCGCGGTCCGGTCGGCGACCTCGACCCGGACGCCCGTGCCGGGCACGGTGAGGGTCTCGCCCTCCTCCAGCGGGGCGTCCGCGAGCGGCGGGTAGACCGAGCGGTCCCAGCAAGCCTCGGTGCGCGGGTGCGCGTCAACAACCTCGACCGGGCCGTCGCCGGAGGCCGCTCCGGCCCGCACCCGGTAGACGAGCACGCCCTCGGTGCACGTCTCGGAGTCGTTGCCGGCGTCGCTGCGGGCCTCGACGGCGAGGACGCTGTCCGGTCCGGTGCGCACGACGGCCAGCCGGGTGCCGAGCGTGCCGCCGGCCGGGACCGGGGCGTCGGTCGGCTCCAGGCTGACCACCCGGGGGGCGGTTCCCTGGACGCAGCTGACCTGGGCCCGCGAGAGCCAGCCGAGCTTCCATTTGTGCCAGCCGAAGAGGTCGGGCGAGAGCCCGAACTGGCTGCCCATGACGTCCCAGTCCCCCACATGGGTGTCCCAGTCGCCCTTCCCGTCCACCGGGCGGCGGTAGAGGTCGGGCAGGTCGAAGACGTGGCCGGTCTCGTGGGCGAGCACGTTGCGGTCGGGCGGATGGCGTTCGAAGACCGTGACGACCCGCTTGATCTCGGTGCCGTCGACCTCCAGGGGGCGTTCGAGGTTGACGACCTTGGTGGCGTCCGAGTCCACGCCGGGCGCGTCCGGGTCGGCGACCAGGTAGACGATGTCGTACGCGGAGAAGTCGACGGCCGGGTCGGCGGCGGCGATCGCGTCGCGGAGGTACGCGGCCCGCTTCCCGGTGTCCCAGTCCCGCCGTATGTCGTAGGCGCCCGACTCCCTCGGCATGGCGGTCCAGGTGAGCTGGGGGTGGGGGCGCAGGACGAAGCGTCCGTAGGACGCCCGCTCGAAGTACTCGCTGGTGGCGGGGAAGTGGTCGGCGGCGAGCTCGGCGGGCGTGGTGAGCGGTTCGGAGTCGGGGAAGGACAGGAAGACCATGACCGCGTCCAGGGTCCGCGTGGGGCGCGGGTAGGACGCGTTCCAGGTGTCGAGGCCGAGCGAGTGATGGGCGGCGGTCCGGGGCAGGGCGCAGGGGGTCCCCGACGTCGCGCCGACGGCGGGGCCGGCGACGAGGCCGGTGGCGGCCAGGGCGGCGAGCGAGGTGAAGGCGGCCGCTCCGGCACGCAGCCGTGGGCGTTCCACTCCCCCGGGTGGCTGCTGACCCCTCACGTGGACCTCCGGATCGCGAATGCGGGACTCCCCACCCACCTTGTGACGATTCGAGGTGTTTCGCATGTTTCCGCTGCCCCGGTCGGGTGAGGCCGCCCCATGAGGTCGACGCGAGACGGACGTACTGCAGCTCACGGACAGTCACATTCGATCAGGCCGTCACCGGCCTGTGTCAGACCCGTGCGAAAACGATCGGGGCGCACACGGGGGTGGGCTTCCCCACACGGGTGGGTGACCCTCGCGCGCACCCCGGAGCTGGAAGGCTCCCCCGGACGGGCTCTATGATCGGCTCACTCTTCCCCGGCCGACCATCCCGACCACATGTGACCGGCCCGACTGCACTACGGGAGCGATCGGTGAGCGGAACCCCCGAAGGATCGGTGCATTCACAGCCGCCGGAGACACGGGCGGACGAGCCCGCGCTCACGGAGCGTCACCACACGGGCCCGGAACCCGAACGCCGTACCGGCGGACGCCCCGAAGCCCCCGCCCCGGCCGGCGGACGCCCCGAAGCCCCCTCCCGGGCCGCCGGCCGCTCCGAGGCCGAACTCCGCGACGGCGACGCGGCCTTCCGCATCGCCCGGCTCGCCATGGCCGTCGTGGACGAGGACGGCGTCGTCGTCACCGCGAACGACTCCTTCGGGACCCTGCTCGCCACCGAGGCCGGGGCGCTGCGCGAGCGGCCCGCCGCGGACCTGGTCGACCTCGCCTCCGACGGCCGCACCTGGCACGCGTACCGCGAGGTGCTGCGCGGCCGCCGCTCGCGCTTCCGCTGCACCCGGCGCCTCAAGCACCCCGACGGCCGCTCCCTGTGGGCCGAGATCACCGTCGCCCCGATGGCCGACGGCCGGCGGGTCCTGCTGTCGGTCGCCGACATCAGCGAGCGGCGCGAACTCCAGGCGCGGCTGCGTCACCTCCAGATGCACGACCCGGTGACCCGGCTGCCCAACCGCGCCCTGTTCTTCGAGCGCCTGTCGGCCGCCCTGGACGCCGCCGCCCCGGCCGACGGGTCCGCGGACGGGCCGGGCGGCGCGTCGCCCTCCCCCGACCGTTCATACGAGTCGTACGGGTATGGCAGAACAGGGCGGATCGGCCTCTGCTACCTGGACCTCGACGGGTTCAAGGCGGTCAACGACACCCTCGGCCACCGGGTCGGCGACCGGCTCCTCGCCGCCGTCGCGGCCCGGCTGACCGAGTGCGCGGACAGCGACGGCTACACCCGCAGCGGCGGCCATCTGGTGGCGCGGCTCGGCGGGGACGAGTTCGCGATCCTGGTCGAGGACTCCACCGGCACCGAGCAGCTGGCGGACCTGGCGCGCTCCGCCCTGAGCGCCCTCCAGCACCCCTTCGACCTGGCCGGGCAGCGGCTGTCGGTCTCCGCCTCGATCGGGGTGGTCGAGCGCTCGGCGCACGGGACGACGGCGACGGCCCTGATGCAGGCCGCGGACACCACGCTGTACTGGGCCAAGGCCGACGGCAAGGCCCGGTGGACCCTCTTCGACCCGGAGCGCAACGCCCACCGGATGACCCGGCAGGCGCTCTCGTCGACGCTGCGGCCGGCCGTGGAGCTCGGCGAGTTCGCGCTGGAGTACCAGCCGCTGGTGGACCTGGCGGACGGGTCCGTGCGCGGGGTGGAGGCGCTGGTGCGCTGGAACCACCCCCAGTTCGGCTCCCTCACGCCGAATCGGTTCATCGGGATCGCCGAGGAGGACGGTTCGATCGTGGAGCTCGGCCGGTGGGTCCTGCACACGGCCTGCCGGCAGGCCCGCCGGTGGCAGAAGGACCATCCGGACGAGCGCCCGATCTTCGTCAGCGTCAACGTCGCGGTCCGCCAGGTCTGGGACTCCGACCTGGTCGCGGACGTCGCCGGCATCCTCGCCGAGACGGGGCTCGCCCCGCACCTGCTCCAGCTGGAGCTGACCGAGTCCGCCGTGATGGGCTCGGCGGGCCGGCCGCTCCAGGCGCTCCAGGCGCTGAGCGACATGGGGGTGCGGATCGCCATCGACGACTTCGGCACCGGCTACTCGAACCTGGCCTATCTGAGCCGGCTGCCCGTCTCGGTGCTGAAGCTCGACGGCTCCTTCGTCCGCGGCTTCCAGGACGCGGAGCACGCCAACCCTGCGGACGAGCTGATCGTCGAGGCGCTCGTGCACCTGGCGCACCGGCTCGGGCTCACCGTCACCGCCGAGTGCGTCGAGACCGCGGGGCAGGCCGACCGGCTGCGCCGGATCGGGTGCGACACCGGACAGGGCTGGCTGTACTCGCGGGCCGTGGCGCCCGAGCGCATCGACGCGCTGATCGGCACGGAGCCGCTGAGCGTGTAGCCGGCGCCCGGGCGGGGCGCAGCCCCCGTCCGGGCATGGAACTGCCCCCGGCCGGAGGGACATTCCGGGCGGGGGCAGCGGTCATGAGGGGTTCAGCGGGTCAGGCACTCAGCAGGCGCCGAGGTCCTGCCAGACGCCCCACTCACCGGTGGTGCCGGGGACCTCGTTCTGGGTCCACCACTTGGCCTTGTACTTGCGGCCGTTGTGGGCGACCTCGTTGCCCGCGTTGTAGACCGTGCCGGCCACGTACGCCGGGACCGAGCCGCAGCCCGAGGTGGGCGGGGTGGTCGGCGGCGTGGTGGGCGGGGTGGTCGGGGGCGTCGTCGGCGGGGTGGTCGGCGGCGTCGTGGTCGGCGGGGCGGTGGTGCCGCCGAGCGCGGTGTTGATCTGCTTCAGCAGGGTGGCGTTCTCGTCCAGGCCGAGGAGCGAGTACATCATCGCGCCGCCCAGACCGCGCTGCTTGGCGTAGTCCACGCGGGCCTGGATGGACTTCTGGTTGAGGCCGGTGAAGAACTCGCCGTCCTTGTAGAAGTACGAGGACTTCGCCTGGTCGTCCCAGAAGGTGGTCGACGCGTTGTCGACGATGCCGCCGAGCTCCTTGTAGTGCGCGATGCCGGCCTGCTGGCTCAGCGGGCGGACGTTGGAGCCGCCGGTCGCGGTCTGGGCGAGGCCGTTGGCGGACCCGGCCGGGACGCCCTTCCAGCCACGGTAGTAGAACTCGTAGCCCAGGGTCAGCTTGTTGGCGGGGAAGCCGCCGGCGATGCCGTAGGCGGGCTTGCCGTCGATCCAGGAGTCGATCGCGTTGTCGATCGAGTACTTCTCGGTGCCCGGGGCGATCGGGTCGGTCGGGTCGTTCGCGCCGGAGTAGAGCGGCGACTGGTGGTACGTCGGCCCGTCGCCGTCCCAGGCGCCGTGCATGTCGTACGTCATGATGTTGGCGTAGTCCAAGTACTGGCCGATCTTGTCGGTCTCGATGTACTTGATCTTGTCCTGGCCGGCCGGCATGGCGGCGGTCAGCATGTACTTCTTGCCGCCGTTGGCCGCGCCGTACTCGTCGAGCTGCTTGCGGAACTCGGCGAGGAGCAGCGTGAAGTTCTGCTTGTCCTCGGGGGCGTAGTGGTTGCCCAGGTGGCCGCCGGAGGAGCCGGGGTACTCCCAGTCGATGTCGATGCCGTCGAAGATGCCGGCCGCCGTGCCCGCGCCGCCGTAGCCGCCCTCGACGGGCAGGTTGCCCTTGATGTACTGGTCGATGCAGGAGGCCACGAGCTTCTTGCGGCTCGCGTCCGTCTTGGCCGCGTCGCTGAAGTACTTGGAGTAGGTCCAGCCGCCGAGCGAGATGTTGATCTTCAGGTGGGGGTACTTCGCCTTCAGTTCCTTGAACTGGTTGAAGACGCCCACGATCGGCTGGTCCCACTTGTCGGCGATGCCGTCGACGGAGTCGGCCGCGCTGAAGGACTTCTGGTAGTCGGCGTACGAGTCGCCCGCACCGTCACCCGCGTTGGGGTTGTTGTCGTCGCCCGCGGCCTTGTTGGCCTCGAAACAGGTGAGGTTGGTGGGGTGGATGTTGCCGAACGAATAGTTGATGACGTCCAGCTGGCTCGCGATGCCCCGGGTGTCGAGGTGCTTGGGGTAGAACGCGTTGCCGTAGACGCTCCACTGGTCGTAGTACGCGATGCGCACGTTGCCCGCAGAGGCAGTGGTCGACGACTCGGCCGCCTGGGCGGAGCCGAGGCCGACGGTCGCGGCGAGCGTACCGGCGGCGAGGGCCGAGCTCAGGAGCGCGGCGATCAAGGGCTTACGGGGGTGCACGTGCGGCCTCCGATGGGGGGAGTACTGGGTGGTGCCGTACAGGAGCTGAGGAAGTGATAACCGGCGCATGAACGGCACGTCAATGGTCTGAACCAGATTGAGGACTAGACCAATTTCATGGCGAAAGACCTCGTCAGAGCCGTGCAGCACAAAAAGAAACCGCCCGCCACCATCGGTGACGAGCGGTTTAAGGTTCACTTAGGGACGGATCCGGAGCCCGATCGGAGGTGGACCAACCGGCCCGTGGAACTCCGGTTTCACACCGCCGACCCCTCCACGACATCGGGGAGCACGGGCAGTTCGTAGGCGTCGGCGATCAACTCGTAGCTCCGCAGCCGCGCTTCCCCGCCGTGCGCGTTCGCCGTGATCATCAGCTCGTCCGCGCCCGTCCGCTTGCGCAGGTCGTCCAGCCCGCCGCGGACCTCGTCCGGCGTGCCGTACACCACGTTCGCCAGCCAGCCGTCCACGAACTCCCTCTCGGCCGGGCTGAATCCGTACGTCTCCGCCTCCTCGGGCGTCGGCACCAGGCCGGGCCGGCCGGTGCGCAGCCGCAGCATCGCGAGGGCGCCGGAGAGGACCTGGCGGCGGGCCTGCGCGGCCTCGTCGGCGGCGAGCGCGGAGACGCCGATCATCGCGTACGGCGCGTCGAGGACGGCCGAGGGCCGGAACGACTCCCGGTAGAGGTCGAGCGCCGGAATCGTGTTCCTGGCCGAGAAGTGGTGGGCGAAGGCGAACGGCAGGCCCAGCAGGCCGGCGAGGCGGGCGCTGAAGCCGGAGGACCCCAGCAGCCAGACCGGCGGGCGGCCCTTCGGGCCCTGCACCGGACCGGGGACGGCGTGGATCCGGGCGTAGGGGTGCCCGTCCGGGAAGTCGTCGTCGAGGAACCGGGTCAGTTCGGCCAGCTGCTCGGGGAAGTCGTCCGCGCCCTCGTTCAGGGTGTCGGTGCGCCGCAGGGCCGCCGCCGTGGCGCCGTCGGTGCCGGGTGCGCGCCCCAGGCCCAGGTCGATCCGGCCCGGGGCGAGGGCCTCCAGCGTGCCGAACTGCTCGGCGATGACCAGCGGCGCGTGGTTGGGGAGCATGACGCCGCCCGAGCCGAGCCGGATGCGCCGGGTGTGGGCGGCGAGGTGGGCGAGGATCACGGCCGGGGAGGAGGAGGCGACCCCGGGCATCGAGTGGTGCTCGGCCACCCAGTGGCGGTGGAAGCCGCGCCGCTCGGCGAGCCGGCTCAGCTCGACGCTGGTGGCGAGCGCCTGGGTCGCGGTCCGGCCGCTGCCGACGGTCACCAGGTCCAGTACGGACAGCGGTACGGGCGCGGTCCCCCGCGCTTCTCCTCGAATGGCGTCGGTCACCGTCGGGACCCTCCTCGGCACGGGTGCGGCTGCGTCGCCGGAGACGGTCTCCGGACGCGCCCCCGGAACGGTCTCCCGGGGACATCAGGGCTACAACAGGAGGGGGTCTCCGGTTATTCCGGGGGCCAGGGAGCGTTCTCGGCCACCCGGGAGGGCATGGCCGGGACCGTGCGGCCATAAAAAATCTCCGGCCGGCCACCGGCCGAACGGTCGCACGGGCGCCGTCACGCACCCCGCTGACCTGAGACTCTCCGCACCACTCATGACGTGGGCATATGCCAGGGTGGTGCGCCCCAGCACAAGGCCCGGTTCGTCCGCATCATTCTCGCCAACAGCCGCCCCGTAAACGGTCCTTGGCGGCTATCGTGGTACGAAAGCTTGCGGTCACAACCTGGTAGGGGGAAACCGTGGCGCTGAAGCCCGAGCCCACCGCGCCGTTCCACTCGGTGCAATACGCCCTGCGCGTCCTGGAGACGGTGTCACGGCACGGCGGCGGAGTGACGGACGTCCAGATCGCGCGCGAGACCGGCCTGCCCGTCGCCCACCTCTCGTCCCTGCTCCTCATGCTCCGGCGCGAGGGGTACGTCGAGCAGGTCGCCGACGGCGCGTACGTGATCGGGGACTCCCTCGTCCTCCTCGGCTCCGGCCTGACCCGCCGCGAGGCCCTGGAGGCGAAGCTCCAGGAGACCCTGACCGAACTCCGGGACTCCGTCGGCGCGGCGGTCTACATCAGCCGGTACATCGACGGCGAGGTGAAGATCACCCAGTTCGCCGACGGCCCGCGCACGCCCAAGGTCAACGAGTGGGTCGACTTCCGCTCGGCGGCGCACGCCAGCGCGGTCGGCAAGTGCCTGCTCACCCAGCTGGACCAGAACGGACGGCGGGACCACCTCTCGCGCCACAAGATCGCCCGGCTGACCTCCCGGACGATCACCAGCGAGCGCATCCTCTTCTCCAAGCTCGACAGCCAGCCGGCGACCGTGCCGGTCCTGGACCTCCAGGAGTACGCGGTGGGCACGGTCTGCGCCGCCGTGCCGCTGACGGCGGGCTCCGCCGTGGGCTGCCTGGCGCTCTCCCTGCCGATCGAGCACGCCCACCGGCTCCGCGCCGCGGCCGACACGCTCAACCGCAGGGCCGCTCCGGTGGTGCTCTCGCTGGCGATCTGAGGACACGGGGGAAGCCGCCCCCGCGGGGTGGTCGGAAGCACCCCCGGGGACCAGGTAGTATTTTCTCTGTCAGCAGGCGCCGCTAGCTCAGTTGGTTAGAGCAGCTGACTCTTAATCAGCGGGTCCGGGGTTCGAGTCCCTGGCGGCGCACCGACAGAGAAGGCCCCCTCGCTCCGGCGAGGGGGCCTTCTCGTCATGCCCGGAGGAAGGTCAGCACGGCCAGGACGCGCCGGTGGGTGTCCTCGGCCGGCGGCAGGTCCAGCTTCGCCAGGATGTTGCCGATGTGCTTGCCGACCGCCGCCTCCGTCACGACCAGCCGCCGGGCGATCGCCCCGTTGGAGTGCCCCTCGGCGACCAGGCCCAGGACCTCCCGCTCGCGCGGGGTCAGCGCCGCCAGCGGGTCGCGGTGCCGGCGCAGCAGCTGCCGCACCACCTCCGGGTCGACGACCGTCCCGCCGTCCGCCACCCGGGTCAGGGCGTCCAGGAAGTCCTCGACCTGTCCGACCCGGTCCTTCAGGAGGTAGCCGACGCCGGTGCCGTCGCCCGCGTCGAGGAGGTCGGCGGCGTAGCTGCGCTGCACGTACTGGCTGAGGACCAGGACCGGCAGGGCGGGCCGCTCGGCGCGCAGGGCGACCGCGGCGCGCAGCCCCTCGTCCTGGAAGCCGGGCGGCATGCGGACGTCGGTGACGACGATGTCCGGGTCGTGGGCGGCGACCGCCTCGCGCAGGGCGTCGGCGTCGCCCACCGCGGCGACGACCTCGTGGCCGAACCGGGCCAGGAGCCCGATCAGCCCCTCCCGGAGGAGGACGCCGTCCTCGGCGAGGACGACGCGGAGCTTTCGGGCAGTGCGGGACACGGGATCTCCACTCGCAGCACGGTCGGCCCGCCCGGCGGGCTCATGATCGTCAGTGTGCCATCGAGGACGGCGATCCGGTCGGCCAGTCCGGTGAGACCGCTCCCCCGGGCCGGGTCCGCGGCACCCCTCCCGTCGTCCTCCACGTCGAGCCGCAGCAGGCCGTCGGCGTGCCGGGCGGTGATCACCGCCCGGCTCGCGCCGCTGTGCCTGCCGATGTTCGCGAGCGCCTCGCGGACGGCGAAGTACCCGGCGCTCTCCACGCTCGTCGGGAGCCGGGGCAGCTCGACGTCGGTGTCGACCGGGACGGCGGAACGGTCGGCGGCGTCGGCCAGGGCCGCGCCGAGCCCGTAGTCGGCGAGCACCTGCGGGTGGATGCCGTGGATCAGTTCGCGCAGTTCCGTCAGCACCTGGCCGGCCTCCGTGTGGGCCTTGGCCAGCTGGTCGGCGAGGGGGCCGGGCGGGGCGTCGAACCGGGCCAGGCCGAGGGTCATCGACAGGGCGACCAGCCGCTGCTGGGCCCCGTCGTGGAGGTCGCGCTCGATCCGGCGCCGCTCGGCCTCGAAGGCGTCCACCAGCCGGGCCCGGGAGGCGATGACCTCCCCGATCCGGCCGTCCCGCCCGTCGGCCTCGCGCGGGGCGAGCAGCGCCCGGGCGAGCGCGGCCCGGGCGCCGGCGAGGGCGGTCAGGGGATAGGCCAGCACCACGAGCAGGACGGCGCCGAGCAGCGCGGCGGCGAACGCCTCCGGATAGGAGGTGACCAGGTACGCCTTGACGACCTTGGTCTCCGCGCCGTCCGCGGCCAGCCGGAACGGCGCGCTCATCAGCGCCAGCGGCAGCCCGGCGCCGACCGCGAGCACGATCAGGTCCAGCGGCCACAGCACGACGGCGAGCAGCAGCCCGTACGCGAGTTCGCGCCAGGTGGCCTGCTCCCCCACCCGGACCCGGAGCCAGGCGGCGAGACCGGGTGCCGCGGGGACCCGGTGCGGGTCGGGCGCCGGGTCGCCGTCGACCAGCCGGAGCCTGCGTCGCTCGACGCCGCCGAGGGCGGGCCCGGAGAGCAGCAGCAGCGGCAGTCCGACCACGAGGAGCGAGAACACGCCGAGGACCAGGAACACCAGGCAGGCCGCCGCCCCGACGACCGCCCCGCTCGCCAGGTACGCGGCCGCCCGCCAGGGCCACGGCGAGAGCGGGAAGCGCGTCCGGGTGAGTGCCTGCCAGCAGGTGCGGGGTTCCATGGGCGCCCACGGTAGGCGGCGGCCGCCGCCCGGTGCCATGGGTCCGGGGGGTGGATCCGGGGTGGGGCCGGCCCTACCTCGTCTCGGGGACGGGGGTGCGGCCGTGGCGGGCGTACTCCTCCTGGAGGGCGGCCGTCGCGGCGGGGGTCAGGGGTTCGTAGGGGGCGGCGGGGGCGGGGCGCCACCAGACCGGGTCGGGGCAGAGGAAGGAGGCCCTCCGCAGGGCGACGCGGTGGATCTTGTTGGTGGCGGTGAGGGGGAGCTCGGGGACGACCCGGACGAAGCGGGGCGGCATCTTCGTCCCCAGGTCGGGCTGGGCGGCGAGGAAGCCGGCGAACGCCGCCGGGTCGAAGCGGGCGCCCGCGCGCAGGGCGAGCGCCGCCATGACCTGGTCGCCGGAGACCGGGTCGGGGACCGCGTAGACCGCGACCCCGGCGGCCCGGTCCCAGCGGGCGAGGATGTGCTCGACCATCGCCGCCGCGAGGTTCTCGCCGTCGACCCGCAGCCGGTCGTCGGTGCGGCCGGCGAAGTAGAGGAAGCCGTCGGCGTCCCGGTAGAAGAGGTCCCCCGTCCAGTACCAGCCGTCGCGCAGCCGGGCCGCCTCGGCCTCGGGGTTGCGCCAGTACCCCTCGAAGGGCGAGCGGCCCCGGTTGACGAGCTCGCCGACGGCCTCGGAGCCGTTGAGGAGACGGCCCTCGGGCGAGAAGCGGGCGGGCGGGCACTCCCGGCCGGAACCGGGGTCGACGACGGCGAGGTCGTCGGCGTCGGCGGCGCGGCCGATCGCGCCGGCGGGGGTGTCCGGGGTCCGCTGGACGGCCGCGCCGCCCTCGGAGGAGCCGTACCCCTCCACGAGCGGGACCCCGAAGCGCTCCCGGAAGCGGGCCGCGTCCACCGCCCCGGCCTCGGTGCCGAAGCCGAGGCGGAGCGGGTGCGCGCGGTCGTCGGGGCCGGGCGGGGTGGCGAGCAGGTACTGGACGGCACGGCCGACGTAGGTGAAGTAGGTGGCGCCGAAGCGGCGCACGTCGGGCAGGAAGCGGGAGGCGGAGAAGCGGGCCCGCAGCGCGACCCCGGCGCCGGCGGTGAGCGCGGGCGCCCAGTCGGCGATCACCGCGTTGCCGTGGAACATCGGCATGCAGACGTAGTGGACGTCGTCGGGGCGCACCCCGAAGTGCCCGACGAGGGAGGCGCCGGCCGCCGCGAGGCGCCCCTGGCTGCAGAGCGCGGCCTTGGGCGCGCCGGTCGAGCCGGAGGTGAAGGAGAGCAGGAAGCGGCTGTCGGGCCGGACGGGGCCGAGGCGCGCGTCGCCGGGGCGGGCGCCGGCGTAGGGGGCGAGCAGCTCGCCGTAGGCGTCGGTGTCCGTGACCAGGACGCGGACGCCCGGCAGCGGCAGCCCGTCGAGGAGCGGCAGGTGGGCGCGCTGGGTGACGAGGACCCGGCACGCGGTGTGCCGGATGTCGCGGGCGAGTTCGGCGCCGCGCCGGGTGGGGTTGATCCCGGCGACGGCGGCCCCCGCGAGGGCCGCCGCGCTGAGCCAGAGCGGGTACTCCGGCGTGTTGTCGAGCAGGATGCCGAGGTGCGGCTCGCCCCCCGGCACGGGTGGCATCAGGTCCACGAGCAGTGCGGCCCGCGCGGCGGCGCCGGCGGCGACCTGGTGGTGGGTGAGGGTGTGGTGTTCGTCCCTCAGGCCGATCCGGTGGTCGCCCCACTGGCGTCGTACGAGCTCCGCGACGGTGTCCGCACCCCTCATGGGCCGGACTGTAACTGACGTACCGTCAGAACTGAACGGCCGGAACCGGCCGACCGGTCAGAACTTGACGTCCGAGCAGGCGTAGAAGGCGTTCGCGGTGTCCGCGATCGTCCACACCGCCAGGATCACGTGACGGCCGGTCTTGCCCGCCGGGATGGTCCCGGAGTGCGAGAGGGTCGCCGGCGGCTGCTGGTTGTTGTAGGGGACGGTGAGGAACGGCTGGGGGTCGAGCGCGGCCCGGGTCAGCTTCTGACTCGGGTCCCAGCCGTTCCTGGTGATGTAGTACTTGAAGTCGGTGGTGCGGTGCCGGGCCGTGAACTGCCAGCGGAAGCTGTAGCTCTGGCCGGCGGTGAGGCTCGTCGCCGGCCAGGCGCCGCCCCGGGGGTCGTCGAGCTGGGCGAACTGGGCGAGCCCGGCCGAACAGATCTTTCCGTCGGCGGGTCCGGCGGAGGGGAATCCCTTCGGCCCCTCGACCGACTGCGGCTCCCACTGGATGGATCCGCAGTTGGTCACGGTGCCGTTGGCGCAGAGCTTCTGGCGGCTGATCGGCGCGTCGGTGTAGCCGTGGCTTCCGGCACTGCCCGTGCCGAGGAGGGTGACGCCGGCGACGCCGAGCGCCACCACCGCCGCTCCGACTGACTTGTTGCGCATGCTGTCGCTCCAGGAGAACGTGGGGAGTTCCGTTGGGTCGTGCTGCACGCGTGCGGTCGTACGGGCCGACAGGTCGGCCTCTGGTGCGGGTCGTTCATTTTGGTCTGGACCAAGTACCAAGGTATGGACGGAAGTTGAACCTGTCCATCCCCTCACGCACCCTCGGCCGGAGCCGTGCGGCCCGTGTAGAACGCGACCGTCAGGTCCTTGACCAGCGCCTTGCGCTCGTAGTCGTCCAGCTCCACCAGACCACGACTGGTCAGCCGGTGGACCACGTCGTCCACCGCGTCCACCACCGACGTCAGGACGCTGTCCCGGTGCTTCGCGTCGATCGCCGCGATCCGCCGCCGCCGCATCGCGGCCGCGACCTCCGGGGCGTACTCGATCCTCGTCGGCTGCGCCGAGAACACGTCCACGCCGACCGGGGCGCACTCCGCCGACAGCATCCGCGTCAGCGCCTCGCCGACCGCCTCCGCGTCGCGGAGCGTCGGGGCGTCCTCGTGGAAGGCGTCCGCCGGAAGCTGCGACAGCACCCGCGCCATCGCCGCCTCCACCTGCTCCCGCAGGTAGTCCTCGTGCCCGTCGACCCCCAGCGCCGCCCGGACCGTGTCCCGCACCCGCCACACCACGAGCACCGTGACGTCCAGCGCCGTGCCCTTGGCATCCACCGACGACAGCGGCTCACTGCGCCAGTGCCGCAGCCGCACGTCCACCCGGCGGCGCAGCAGCAGCGGGCTCACCCACACCAGACCGGTGCGCCGGACCGTGCCCCGGTAGTCGCCGAACAGCGTCAGCACCCACGCGTAGCCGACCCGGCCCCGGCCCAGACCGCCGAGCGCGAACAGCGTCGCCACCACGCCGAGCGCCAGCAGCGCCCACTGTCCGAGGTGGATGCCGTGGTACGGACGCACCGGCAGCCGCAGCATCCGCGCCGCCTGCTCGGGCACCGCGCCCGTCCACCACACGACCGCGGCCGAAGCCGCGACCGCCAGCGCCGCCGCCGCGACGCCGACCCACCCGGGCAGCACCGCGCCGGGCCGCTCCACCAGCGCCGGATCGGCGGTCGGCACCGGCCTCCTGCCGGCCGTGACCCCCGTCTCCTCGCCGGCTCCCCGCTCCTCCGTCCGCCGGGCGGGCTTGGCGTGCTTGCCCTGCCGGGCGGACCCGGCCCGGCCGTCCCGCTCCTGGGACCCGTCCTGCGGGGACCGCGTCAGGGGTCCGGCCGCCGCAGCGGCCGGCCCCTGCGTCTTCGAGGGCGCCGGGATCGCGGTCCTCGCGCCGTTCTTCGACAGCGGAGAGGCGGCCGGCGGCAGCGGCGGCGCCATGGCGACCGTGTCCGGACCCCCGTCGTCACCCTCCGCCCCGGACCCCGGGGCCCCGGGGTCGTCCCGGAAGAGCAGGTGCACCGGGATCGAGCCCGTCGTCTCCGCCCCGATCACGTTCTTCCGCCGCGCCGCCCGCACCACGGCCGCCACCGGCACCGCGACGGCCCCGACCCCCGCGCCGGCGATCTTCCCGAAGTCGGGCACCCGCTTCTCCCCGGCGGCCCCCGGTCCCCGCTCCCCCTCACCCGGCTCCGTCACCGGAACCGCCACCGGAACCGCCGGCGTCCCCCCGCTCCGCACCGCCGCGGCCGCGAACACCTCCGCCGGCTTCCGCGTGACGGCCCCCGCCTCGAAGGCCGCCGCGGGCGCGCCGGCACGCTCCGGCCCGCGTGCGGAATCCGCCGGCCGTCCGGCGACGGGGTCCTTCGCCGCGGCCGGTGCGGAGCCGGCGGGTCCGCCGCCGGCCGGGCGGACCGGCGCCGGTGCGGCCGGGTCGCCCGTCGTCACGCGGAACGTGGAGACGACCGGCTTCGCCGCCGTCGGGTCGGCGACGCGGAACCCCGGCACGGGACCGGCCGCGGCGGGCGCCTCGGTGGCGGGCGTGGCGGGACCGGGCGTCTCGGTGGTCGGCGTGGCGGAACCGGGTGCCTCGTCCCGCGCCGCCACGGCGGAGGCCGTGGCGGCGGTCGACACGGCCGCGCCGGCGCCGGAGGGTCCGGTCGGCGCCGAGTCGGCGGCGGGCCGGGAGTCCACGGGCCCGGCCGGCGCGGGCGCTTGGGTCGGCGTGGTAGGCCCGGCCGGCGCGGACGCTTCGGTCGGCGTGGTCGGCACGGCCGGCGCGGGCGCTCGGGTCGGCGTGGACGGGTCGCCGGGGAGAGTCGGCCGGTCGGGACCGGCGGGGCGGGAGCCCGGCGCCGGCGGGACGTCCACCGTGCCGGCCGGGGTGCTCGGCGTGACCGGGGCGCCGTCGGCCGGTCCGGAGGGGGCCGCGTCGGCGGACTCCGGCACGGTGCGGAGCCCGGGGGCCTCGCCCGCCGGGGTCGCCGCCCCGGCCGGGGCGACCGTGGTGACGCCCCCGGCATCCCCGGCCCCACCGGCCCCCGCCTCCGTCCGCGCACCGGCGCTCGTGTCGCCGCCCGCACCCGCGGTCGCGTCGGCGGGGTGCGCGGGTGGGGCGGGTTCCGGCGGAGGGGTGCGGACCGCCGGCGGGGAGGTGCGGGGGAGGGTGCCGTCGGTGAGGCGTCTGGCCGTGCGGGCCGCGTCACGGGAGGCGGCCGCGCCGGAGTCGGCGGGGTGCGGGGTCGATGCCGTCATTCGGGGTCCACCTCATGCTCTCGGGGTCATCGGAACAAACGCCGCCAGGTCTCGGGGCCGGGGTAGCCGTCGGCCGCTCCGCCGCGCCAGCCCTGTGCCCGCTGGAACGCCTCGACGTTGCGGCGGTCCGCCTCCGTCCAGCGCGGACCGGGTCCCGACAGGTAGTGCTTGCCGAAGCCCCGCTTCACCAGTTGTCTGCCCAGCTTCTCCACATATGCGTTGGATTGGCCCGGACGGAAGGAGCCACGCCCGGGAAAGCCCGTCGCATGCGCGCTCGGACCGCTCGAACCACCCGATCCGCCGATGCTGCGGCCGCCGCCGGTCACGAGGAGCTTCCAGGTGTCGGGCCCGGGAACGCCGTCCGCCTCCTTGCCCTTCCAGCCCTGCGCGAGCTGGAACGCCTGGGTCGCCCGCCGGTCCGCCTCGCCCCACTTCGGGCCGGGCCCCTTGCTGTAGTACTTCCTGCCGCCGCGCTCGACGAGGAGCTTCCCGAGCTGGGTGACGTACGCGTTGTTCGCGCCCGGCCCGAACTTCGCCGTGCCGGGGAAGGGCGTCGGGGTGGCGGTCGCGCCCGCGCCGGTGGTGCCACCGCCGGTCACGCCCTTGTAGCGGTAGGGCACGTACCGGTCGGAGTTCTCCCAGTACGCCATGGGCGTCGGCTGCTTCCGGGTGCGCGGCTTGGTCTGCTCGTAGGCGACGTAGGAGGTGTGGGTGTAGTCGGTCCAGCCGCCGAAGATCGTGACGTGGGAGCCGCGGGTCGGGTTGGCCGGGTTGTGGAAGAGGAGGATGTCGCCGGGCTGGAGCTCGGTGCGGTCGATGCGGTCGGCGAAGCGGTCGAGGCTGCCGGTCCACTCGTTGCTGCGCAGGTTCCAGGCCATCGAGATGTAGCCGGAGCAGTCCTGCCGGTAGCCGTCGGACCAGTACTTCTCCATGGAGTACGGGACCTGGGCGCTCACCCACAGCTTGGCGCGGTTGATGATGTCGGCCCGGGTCGTCCGGGGCAGCGAGGCCGCCGGGATCTGACCCGTCGTCGGGGCCGAGCCCGGATCCGGTTCGCCCGGGGCGTTCGGCGACGTCTGGGAGCCCGGGCCGGGGGCTCCGTGCAGCGGGCCCCGGCCGCCCTGCGGGGTCTCGGGGCCGGGCCACGGCGTGGTCGCGGCCGTGTCGCCCCCCGTCTCCGCCGGGACGGCCGGCCCCGCGGGGCCGGCGGGCTCCGCCGGGTGCGGGAAGGCGACGGCCGCGCCGGCCCCGCCCCCGCCCAGGACCACGCCCGCCGCCGTCACCAGGACCAGGGCGCGGCGGGCGCCGTGCGCGGCCGGGTGGCCGCCCGACCGGACGGGCAGGCCCAGCGCGAGGTCGCGGCGGCGCTGGGCGCATCCCGGGCAGCCGCAGTCGGCAGCGGGTTCGAACTCCTCGAAAACCGGCACGCTCATGCGATTCCCCTCCACACTCGTCAAGATCTTTTGACCCTCGTTTCGGGCGTCAGTGTCTCAACTGTCGTGACATATCGCATTTTGACGGATCGACGGACCGATATGACCATCCGACAGGCCGGAGCGATCGGAATTGGTCAGGAGCACACGTCCAGGTCGGGTAGAGTTCTCTCTGTCAGCAGGCGCCGCTAGCTCAGTTGGTTAGAGCAGCTGACTCTTAATCAGCGGGTCCGGGGTTCGAGTCCCTGGCGGCGCACGCAGAGTCAAGGCCCCCTCACCGATGGTGAGGGGGCCTTGGTCTTTTCCCGGCCGGGCCGGGAGGGCGCGGGGGGCCGGTGCGGTCAGACGCCCGCGGGCGTGGCTCCCGTGAGGTAGGCCGAGACGACGACGTTCGCGGTGTAGGTCCCGGCGGCGCGGTCGAAGGTTCCGCCGCAGGTGATGAGGCGGAGCTCGGCGCGGCGCGGGTCGCGGGCGCCGTAGGCCCGGGACGGGTCGAAGTGATCGCGGGGGAAGACCTGGACGTCGTCCACGGTGAACTCGGCGACCGATCCGTCCGTCCGGGTGACGAGGACCTTGGCTCCGGGACGGGCCGCGCTCAGGCCGTAGAAGACGGCCGGACGGGTCTCGGTGTCGACGTGGCCGACCAGCAGGGCGGCTCCGGCGGCGCCCGGACGGGTGCCGGGACCGAACCAGCCCACCGTGTGCGGCATCTCGAACGGCGGCGGATCGACGGCCCCCGTGGCGTCCAGGCCCCGCGAGACGACCGGCGCGGCGATGCCGAGGGAGGGGATCTCCACCCGCCGGGGTTCGAGGCCCGCCACGGGGGCGCGGGAGGGGGGCAGCGGCACGCCGAGGGGGCGGCCGACCGCGGCGATGTCACCGGTGGTGGGCGCCGAGCTGCTCCCCGGCCCCTCGGTGATGTCGCGGCCCCAGAGCCAGAGGCCGAGCAGCAGCAGGGCCCAGGCCACCCCGGTGACGAGTCGCCCGGTGCCCGCCGGGCGGGTGCCGGGCGACTCGGTCATTCCGCGCCCGGGGCCGTACCGGAGCCGGAGGCGCGGCGGCGGGAGCTGCGGAAGGCGACGGCGACGGCGGCGATCGCGGCCATGCCGAGGCCGAGCAGGGTGTACGGGGTGCCGAGGCCGCTGTCGCCGGTGGTCTGGGCGACGCCGGGGGCGGCGGGGGCGGCGAAGGCGGCGGCGCCGCCCCCGCCCGCGCGGACCGGGGCGACCGGACTGGGGTGGTGCGTCGGCTGGTGCGTCGGCTTGTGGGTCGGCTGCTCGTGGCGGACGCGCACGGTGCCGACGTCCGGGTGGTCGTGGCCGTCGCAGGTCACGCTGACCCGGTACGAGCCGTTCTCCAGCCCGGAGCGGACGGTGGCGTCGCCGAAGAGCGGCCCCTTGCCGCCGTCACGGCCGGTGAGCTCGGCGTCGGCGACGAACGCCGGGGACCTGGCGGCGCCGGTGGTGCCCTTGCAGCCCTCGACGCGGATGTCGACGTCGGCGCCGGGCGAGGCGGTGGACGGGGTGACGGTGGCCTTCACCCCGTCGTGGGCGTACGCGCTGCCGGCCGTGGGTGCCAGCACGAGTACCAGGGCCGCTCCCGCGGCACGGAGAGCAGTGGGACCTGAACGCATCGTGACCTCCTGATACTGGCAGGGTCACCCGGATCGGCGCTCTTCGCATCCGCAGGGGACGGCCCGGGGGCCGTCAGACGCGGTCGACGATGTCCGCGATCGAGTCGACGATCTTCGACGGGCGGAACGGGAAGCGGTCGATCTCCGCCTGCGAGGTCAGGCCGGTGAGCACCAGGAAGGTCTGCATGCCCGCCTCCAGGCCGGCCAGGATGTCGGTGTCCATCCGGTCGCCGATCATGGCGCTGGACTCGGAGTGGGCGCCGATGGCGTTGAGGCCGGTGCGCATCATGAGCGGGTTCGGCTTGCCGGCGAAGTACGGCTCCTTGCCCGTGGCCTTGGTGATGAGCGCGGCGACCGAGCCGGTGGCGGGCAGCGGGCCCTCCAGGGACGGGCCGGTCTCGTCGGGGTTGGTGCAGATGAACCGGGCTCCGGCGTTGATGAGGCGGACGGCCTTGGTCATCGCCTCGAAGGAGTACGTCCGGGTCTCGCCGAGGACCACGTAGTCCGGGTCGTGGTCGGTCAGGACGTAGCCGATGTCGTGGAGCGCGGTGGTGAGGCCGGCCTCGCCGATGACGTACGCGGTGCCGCCGGGGCGCTGGTCGTCGAGGAACTTGGCGGTGGCGAGCGCCGAGGTCCAGATGTTCTCGACGGGCACGTCGAGACCCATGCGGCGGAGGCGGGCGTGCAGGTCGCGGGCCGTGTAGATGGAGTTGTTGGTGAGGACCAGGAAGGGCTTCCCGGTCTCCCGCAGCTTCTTGATGAACGCGTCGGCGCCGGGGATCGGAACGCCCTCGTGGATGAGGACGCCGTCCATGTCGGTCAGCCAGGATTCGATCGGCTTGCGCTCTGCCATGGGTGCGGGACTCCTGCCGTACAAACGTGCGGTGTGCTGGGGACGCCGCGACAGCGCTGTGGCGACGTCCCCAAGCCTAGTCAGGAAGCCGTGATCTTCACCCTTCCGATCGTCGGCCGCCCGCGGCGGCGGCTCAGCTTCCCGTCGCCGCCTTCCACGCGTCGACGTACGCCGCGAGGTTCTCGTCGATGTCGGCCCAGTCCGGCTCGAAGACCTCGACGCCCTCCATCAGCTTGGCGAGCTGGACGGCGTTGGCGTCGGTCGGCTTGACGTCCTTGCGGGACGGGAAGCCGCCGCCGACGGCGCTGACCTCGCGCTGGGCCTTCTCGGCGAGCATGAAGTCGAGGAGCTTGCGGCCGTTGTCGGCGTGCGGGGCCTTGTTCACCAGACCGGCGGCGTAGGGCAGCGCGAAGGTGGTGGGCCTGCCGCCGTCCTTGGCCGGGAACCAGATGCCCAGGTTCGGCATGGACTTGGACTGGGCGAAGTTCATCTGGACGTCGCCGTTGGCGACGAGGAGCTCGCCCTTGTCCGTCTTGGGGGCCAGCTTGGAGGTGGAGGACGACGGGCCGACGTTGTTGGCCTGGAGCTTCTTCAGGTAGGCCAGGGCGGGCTCCTGGCCGCCGAAGTCGTGCATCGCCTTGATGAGGACGGCGGTGCCGTCGCCGGCGACGCCGGGCGTGGAGTACTGGAGCCGGTTCTTGTACCTGGCGTCGAGCAGCTCCTCCCAGGTGCGGGGCGCGGCCGGCAGCTCCTTCTTGTTGTGGACGAAGCCGAAGTAGTTGTTGACGACGGAGATCCAGGTGCCGTCGGAGGCCTTGTCGCCGCCGGCGACCTGGTCGGCGCCCTTGGGCGCGTACGCCTGGAGCAGACCCTTGGAGCCGGCCTGCTGGATGAAGGGCGGCAGGGTCACGATGACGTCGGCCTGGGTGTTGCTCTTCTCGCGGAGGGCGCGCTGCACCATCTCGCCCGAGCCCCCCTCGACGTACTCGACCCTGATGCCGGTCTCCTTCTCGAAGTCGGCGAAGACCTTGTCGTACCAGCCGTCGCCCGCCTCGCCCTTGAGGCCGTCGGCGCTGTAGACGGTGACGACCTTCTCGTCGGAGGCGGCGGAGGAGCCTCCGCAGGCGGTGAGGGTGGCGGCGAGGGCGAGCGCGCCGGCGACGGCGGCGACCGGCTTGACGATCGTGGACGGGGTAAGCATGACGTCGTTCTCTCCTGAGGAAGGGGCGGGGCGGGACGCCCGCCAGGGCCTGTCGTCGAAATCCCCTCGTTGCCCGAAGGGCAGAGGGGATGGTGACGACAGGCCCTAGCGGTAGGTGGCCTTGGTGCGGATGCGGGAGACGGCGAGCAGGACCAGCAGGGTCGCGGCCATGAGGATCACGGCGAGCGCCGAGCCGGTGAACAGGGAGCCCCGGTCGGTGGCGGTGAAGATGCGGACCGGCAGCGGCGTCCAGTCCGGCGGGTAGAGCATCATCGTGGCGCTGAGCTCGCCCATGGAGAGGGCGAAGCAGAGCCCCGCCGCCGCGTTCAGCGAGGGCAGCAGCAGCGGCAGCCGCACCCGGAAGAGGACGTACGCGGGACGGGCACCGAGGCTGGCGGCCGCCTGCTCGTACACCGGGTCGAGCCGCCGGATCGCGGCCGAGACGGACTGGTGGGCGAAGGCCGTGACCAGCACGGTGTGGGCGAGGATCACGATCCAGCGGGTGCCGTTGAGGAGGACCGGCGGCTGGGAGAAGGCGACGAGGACGGAGAGCCCGACGACCACGGACGGCACGGCGACCGGCAGCATGAACAGGGCGTCGAGGACCCGCCTGCCCCGCTCGCGGAGCGCCGCCGCGGCGAGCGCGGCCCAGGTCCCGGCGGTCAGCGCGACCAGGCTCGCGGTGACGGCGGTGACCAGGCTGGTGGTCAGCGCCTGGAGGGACTCGCCCCGGACGGCGGCCGTGTAGTGCGCGGTGGTGGGGCCCGAGGGGAAGGCGCCGGACCAGTGGGTGGAGAACGAGGCGGCGAGGACGACGAGCAGGGGCAGGGCGAAGAGCGGGACGAAGAGGACCGCGAACCCGGCCCAGGCCGCCCACCGGCCCGTACGGCTATGCACCAGCACGGCGGCTCACCCCCCGGTAGAGGGCGTAGAGGCCGACGGACAGGGCGACGTTGACGACGGCGACGACGCAGGCGGCGGCGTAGTCCGATTCGAGGATCGCCTTGCCGTACACGAGCATCGGGAGCGTCGTGACGCCCTTGGCGCCGGTGAACAGGACGATGCCGAACTCGTTCAGGCACATGACCAGGACGAGGCTGCCGCCGGCGGCCAGCGCGGGCAGCGCCTCGGGGAGGATCACCTGCCGCACGATCCGCAGCGGCCGCGCGCCGAGCGAGGACGCCACCTCCAGCTGCGCGGTCTCCATCTGGGAGAACGCGGCCAGGAGCGGGCGCACCACGAACGGGGTGAAGTACGTGATCTCGGCGAGCAGCACCCCCCACGGCGTGTTCAGGAACCGGAACGGACCGCTCGCGTCGCCGGTGACGTCCGTCCAGAGGCCGTTGGCCATGCCCGCGGTGCCGTAGAGGAACAGCAGCGCCAGGGTGATCAGGAAGGACGGGAAGGAGAGGAAGACGTCGATGAACTTCGACACCGCCTTCGCGCCGGGGAAGGGCACGAACGCGATCACCACGGCGAGGACGAAGCCGAGGACCAGACACCCGGCGGTCGAGGCGACGGCCAGCCAGACCGTGGTGACCAGGGCGTCGCGGAAGGCCGCCGAGGCGAACACCTCCGCGTACGCGCCGGGGGCGAGCGACTCCCGCACGACCAGTGCGAGGGGGTAGAGGAAGACGAGCCCGAGGACGGCGACGGGCGGCAGCGCCCACACCCAGGCGGGGACGGCGCGCGGGCCGCGTCCCCGGGTCCCGGGCGCGGCGGAGTCGGCCGCCGTGACGGTCGCGGCGCTAGCCATGTCCCACCCCGGAGGAGAGGAGCACGGCGTCCTCCGGTGCGAAGTGCACCGTCACCTCGGTCCCGAGCGGTGGCGTGTCCCGCAGCTCCCGGACGTCCGCCTTCACCCGGTGCCCGCCGACCTCGACGTACAGCCGGTGGGTGGAGCCGCGCCACTGGACCTCGGCGACCCGGCCCCGCAGGGCGTTGGGCCCGTCGCCCAGTCCGACGAGGTGCGGGCGCACGCAGAGGGTGGCGGCGGCGCCGGGCGCGGCCTCGGAGGCCGGCACCTTCAGGGCGGTCCCGTCGAAGGTGACGCCGTCCGTGCCGACCGTCACCGGCAGCAGGTTCGCGTTGCCGACGAAGGAGGCGGTGAACTCGGTGCGGGGGCGCCGGTAGAGGTCCTGCGGGGTGCCGCAGTCCTGGAGCCGGGCCTTGTCCATGACGGCGATCCGGTCGGCGAGGGTGAGTGCCTCGACCTGGTCGTGGGTGACGTACAGGATCGACACGTCGGGCAGCTCGCGGTGGAGCCGGGCCAGTTCGGCGAGCATCCCGGAGCGCAGCTGGGCGTCGAGCGCGGAGAGCGGTTCGTCGAGGAGGAGGACGCCGGGGCGGATGGCGAGGGCGCGGGCGATGGCGACGCGCTGCTGCTGGCCGCCGGAGAGCTCCCGCGGATAGCGGCGGGCATAGGCCGCCATGCCGGTCATCTCCAGGGCCTCGGCGACCCGGGCCGGGATCTCGTCCTTCGGCGCCTTCCGCGCCTTCAGGCCGAAGGCGACGTTGGCGTCCACCCGCAGGTGGGGGAAGAGGGCGTACTGCTGGACGACCATGCCGATGCCCCGCTTGTGCGGCGGGAGGCCGGTGACGTCGCGGTCCCCGAGGAACACCCGCCCGGAGACCGGCCGGACGAAGCCGGCGACGGCCCGCAGCG
Source organism: Streptomyces sp. NPDC104202 (assembly GCF_055584185.1). Taxonomy (NCBI): domain Bacteria; kingdom Bacillati; phylum Actinomycetota; class Actinomycetes; order Kitasatosporales; family Streptomycetaceae; genus Streptomyces; species Streptomyces sp. NPDC104202. The sequence continues at coordinate 81,732 of NZ_JBVJMN010000020.1, forward strand.
CGGTGGTCTTCCCCGAGCCCGACGGGCCCAGCAGGGCCATGACCTCGCCGGGCTCGACGGTCAGGTCGAGCGCGTCGAGGACGGTGGTGGAGCCGTACGCGACGGTGACGCCGTCAAAGCGGATCCCGCTGCTCATGCCTCGTACTCCCGTATCAGACCGGGCAGTCCGGCGATCGAGGCGAGGACGCGGGTGGCCCCGTGCTCGGTGAGCGCGGGCTCGCGGTGGGCGCCGGTGAGGACGCCCGCGACGATCCCCGCGCCCGCGCGGACCCCGGAGAGCATGTCGTACGAGGTGTCGCCCGCGACCACGATCCGGCGGACGTCGTCGACGGCGCCGGTGCGGAGGAAGGCGGCGAGGACCATGTCGGGGTAGGGGCGTCCCCGGCCGCCGGCGTCGGCCGGGCAGAGGGTGAGCCCCACCAGGTCCCGCCAGCCGAGGGCGTCGATGATGGCGTCCTGGGTGACCCGCGCGAAGCCGGTGGTGAGGACGACGGTCCTGCCCTCCTCGGTGAGGGCGGCGATGGTCTCGGCGGCGCCGGGGACCGGGGCGGTCATGCCGCCGGCGACGAGTTCCGCGTACGCCTCCTCGAAGGCGCGGTTGGCCTGCCGGGCGCGCGTCTCGTCGCCGCCGAGGAGGTGGCGGAAGACGGAGATCTTCGACTCGCCCATGGTGGCGCGGACGTACCCGATCATGGCGGCCGGGTCCTCGCCGAGGCGTTCGGCGGCGACGGTGAAGGCCCGCTCGACGAGGCCGTCGTCGGCGACGGTCGTGCCCGCCATGTCGAGGACGACCAGGTTCATGGGGGCGGCGGGGGTCCGGCGGGCCGCGGAGGGCGAGGAGCCCTCGGCGGCGGGGGCCGTGGGGTTCAGGGGGGTCAGGGGGGTCATGCGGTTCACCAGCCCAGTTCGTTCGCGGTCGTCTCGGCGATGGCGGGCGAGCAGGTCATGCCGCGTCCGCCGGGTCCGGTCACCAGCCACACGCCGTCGCCGACCTTCTGCCGGTGGACGACCCGGCTCGTGTCGACGCACTGCGCGTACACGCCGGCCCAGCGGCGGCGGATCTTCGGCAGCGGCCGGCCGAGGAAGGACTCGACGACGCGGGTGAGGTGCTCGTAGGGGTCTTCGAGGGTGTCGAAGGCGAAGGGGTGCTCGTACTCGTGGGTGTCGCCGATGGTCAGGCCGCCGTCGAGCCGCTGCACCATCAGGAGCTGCATCCGATGGGCCGCCGCGGTCGGGTCCTGCGGCTGCCCGGCGGCGAGGGCGTCGAGCGCGTCGGAGGCGTACGCCGGGTAGTACCGGAAGGAGTCCGCGTCGGCGACGGAGGTGGTCAGCGGCTCGCCGAGGGGTTCGGTCTGCATCATCTGGAGCCGGACGCGGCGGACCGGTATCTCGCCGGCGATCTCGCGGACGAGGCCGGAGAGCCAGGCGCCGGTGCACAGGACGACGGCGTCGCCGGCGTGGGTCTCGCCGCGGTCGTCCCGGACCGCGCTGTGGCCGGTGCCGTCGGCGGTGACGACGTCCCGGACCTCGCGGCCGGGCAGGAAGGTGTACCTGCCGGTGGCCAGGAGGGCCTCGCGCAGGGCGAGCTGGGCGACGCGGGGCTCGACGGCGGCGTCCCGCTCGCACCACAGGGCGGCCTCGAAGTCGCCACGCAGGGCCGGGTTCACCGCGCGGGCCTCGTCGGCGGTCAGCAGCGCGTAGCCGCGGGCCGCGGCGTCGGGGCGGGCCACGGCGGCCTCGGCGACGGCGCGTTCGAGGGGGCCCCGCACCGGGGTGAGGGAGCCGATGGCCCGGAAGCCGAGTCCCGGGACGCGGGCGCCGATGCCCTCCCACAGGTCGCGGGCGCGCAGGGCGGTGTCGAGCTCATCCCCGCCGGCGCGGCCGCTCACCCAGATCTGGCCGAAGTTGCGGAGGGAGGCTCCGCGCGCCTCGGCCTCGCGCTCGATGTGTACGACCTCGTGGCCGCGTTCCACTGCGTGCAAGGCGTGCATGGTTCCCACCACGCCGGCTCCTACGACGATCACCTTCATGGCGGAAACGGTCGTGCCGGTGGGTGACCCGGGAGGATCGGGTGGGCGACGGGACGGTGAACAGCCCGACAAGCTTGGACCAGACCCGTTACCGTTCCGTGATCGGGAGCCGTGCGACCCGGCGCCCCGTCACCTCTGCTTCCCCAGACGGGCGGTGAAGCTGAACCGGTCGCCCCGGTACAGCGTGCGGACCCGCTCCAGCGGCCGGCCCGCGGTGTCCCGGGAGACGCGGTGCAGCAGCAGCATCGGCAGCGCCGGCGGGGTGCCGATCAGCAGCGCCTCGCGCGGGGTCGCGAGCACGGTCTCGATGCGCTCGTCGGCGTCGCCGAACGCGATCCCGAGACGGTCGTGGAGATACGAGTAGAACGACGAGTCCGGGTCGAAGTCGACGTCCAGGCGCGGCACACGGGCCTCGGAGACGTACGTGCTCTCCAGGCCGACCCGCTCGTCGTCGGCGAGCAGCACCCGCTCCATGTGCCAGACCGGCTCGCCGCGTTCGACCCCCACCTCGGGGGCGAGCGCCTCCGGGCAGGGGAAGCGGTCCAGCGAGATGAGCCCTCGGCCGGGACGGCGCCCCTGCCGGCGCACGCCCTCGGTGTAGCTGGCCAGCGACAGGGGCTGTTCGAGCTTGGGGCCGGCGACGACCGTCCCCCGGCCCTGGCGCCGCAGCCGCCCCTCCAGGAGGAGTTCGCGCAGCGCCTGCCGCACGGTCTCGCGGGACACCTCGTACCGGACGGCGAGGTCCCGCTCGGTGGGCAGCAGCCCGCCCTCGCCCAACTCGTCCACGAGCACGGCCAGTTTCGCCTTGACCGCGTAGTACTTGGGCACGCGGCCGTGCTCGGGGATGCCGGATCGGACGGGGGCACCGGGGCTGGTCTGGTAGTTCACGGGACGGATCGTCGCAGACGGGTGTGAACGGGAGGGTGTACGGAAGGTGGCTCAGCGGTGCCGGGCCCGCCGGGAGGCCCGGACGAGGAGCGCGCCGAGGAGCACCAGCGCCGCCGCCGCCGGGGCGAGCAGCAGGGCCTCCCGGCCGGAAGCCCGCCCCGTACGGGCCAGCTCGCCTCCCGGCGTGAGGATTTCGGGGGCCGCCGGGTCCTTCGCGCCGGGCCGGCTGCCCGGGGGCACGGTCGTCCTGCCGGGCACCTCGGTCGCGCCGGGTCTGTCAGGTCGGGCGCTCCCGGCGGGCTCCGGCGGCGCGAGGGGCCCGGCGGGACCCACGGTGAGGCGGTAGTCCCCCGACTCCCCGATCCAGTCGCCGTCGGCGCCCCTGCGCTGGACGACCGCCGCGTTGACGACGACCTCGTCGGGGGCCGTGTCCGCGCCGAACGCCAGCCGGACGGGGACGCTGAGGGTCCCTCCCGCGGGCACGGCGAACCCGCCGAAGTCCGTGAACGCGCCGACGCTCTCCGCCTCCTCGGTCTCCTCGAAGGCCACCGGCCGCCAGCGCGCCGACCCCGCGTCGTAGAACTCGAAGCGGATCTGCGCGGGCCGCAGGGCGCGGGCCCCGTCCGTGAACACCAGCACCGGATGGATCTCCGAGCAGGACGCGTCCGTGGTGTTGGTCAGGTCGATCTTCCACTCCTGGAAGGGCCCGCCCGCCGGGTACTCCTGCGGCCCCCCGAGGATCCGGGTGTCGATCGGGAACCTGTCGTCGGGCGCGGCCCCGCAGGCCGGGGGCGGGGGCGGGTCGGGGGCGGGGGCGCCGACCGCCGGGCTCGTCACGGTGAGGAGCACCGCGGCCGCGGCCGCGGCGGTCGCGGCCCGACGGGTGTGCGGGGAGGTGGATGCCATGGGCGGGGCCTTCGCTGCTCGCGGGCGTACGGGTCGGCCGCGACGCTGCCACGCCGGAGCGGGCGGGCCGGGCAGCGACACCGGGGGCGCCCCCGGACGGCCCGCCTCTTCCGCCCGATCAGCCTATTGTCCGAAGATCGGACCGAGCAGGAGCCAGGCCGCCCCCTCGGCCACGGCGTCCGGCCCCGTCCCCGCCACGTCCACCGGCGTCGTCAGACCGAGCCCGGCCAGGACCCCGCGGACCCCGTCCGCGAACACCTCCGGGGCGCCGAGCACCACCCGCCCGCCCAGCAGCACCTGGTCCATGTCCAGGAGCCGCACCAGATTCGCCGCGCCCGCCCCGAGGATCCCGGCGGCCTCGCCGAGCTCGCCTCGCGCCACCGCCGCCAGGCACAGGACCTCCAGACAGCCGCGCCCGCCGCAGTCGCACGGGGGCCCGTCGAGCTGGACGGTCTGGTGGCCCATCTCGCCCGCTCCGGTCCTGTCCCCGCGCAGCGGCGCCCCGCCGAGGACGAGACCGGCGCCCAGTCCCGTACCGAGGTGGACGTACGCGAAGGAGCCGGGGGCGCCCGGACGCAGGGCCAGTCCGAGGGCGGCTGCGTTGGTGTCCTTGTCGAGGACGACGGGCAGCCCGGTACGCGCGGCCAGCTCGTCCCGCACCGGATGCCCCTCCCACTCCGGGAACCCCGTCACCCGCCCCGGCACCCCGGCCCGGTGGTCCAGCGGCCCCGGCATGGCGACGCCGACGCCGAGCACCGCGGGGAGCCCCGGACGGACGCCGCTCCCGGACGCCGCCGGTCCGTCCGCCAGCAGCGCCCGCACCTCGTCCGCGACGGTGTCGAGGACCGGGCCGGGGCCCGCCCCGAGGTCGAGGGCGCGGCGGCGCAGGGAGACGACCGCGCCGCCGAGGTCGGTGAGGAGCGTGGTGAGCGCGTCGCGGTCGGCGTGGACGCCGACGGCGTACCCGGCGGAGGGGACGAGACGCAGCACCGTGCGGGGCTTTCCGCCGGTCGAGGCGCGGTGCCCGGCCTCGGCGGCGAGGCCGTCGGCCCGGAGGCGTGCGGTGATCTTGCTGACGGCCTGGGGGGTGAGACCGGTCCGCTCGGCCAGCTCCAGCCGGCTGATGCCGGTCTCCCCCGCCGTGCGCAGCAGGTCGAGCACGAGCGCCGCGTTGTGGCTGCGCAGCGCCGGCACGTTCACGCCGCCCTGGTCCCTCGGATCCTTCTTCACGCTCCCATTGTGGCGGTCGCTTGCACTTTGGCAACAGCGTTGCTTAAGTGAGGGGCATGACTGGCACCGACCCCCGCACCCCCCTCCGCGTCGGACTCGTCGGCTACGGCCTCGCGGGCTCCGTCTTCCACGCCCCGCTGATCGCCGCCTCCGAGGACCTCGTCCTCGCCGCCGTCACCACCGGCAACCCCGAGCGGGCCGCCGAGGCCCGGGCCGCCCACCCCGGCGTCCGGGTCGTCGCCCGCCCCGAGGAGCTGTGGGAGCCGGGATCCGAGGCGCTCGACCTGATCGTCGTCGCCTCCCCCAACAAGACCCACGTGCCGATCGCCACGGCCGCCCTGGAGGCCGGCCTCCCGGTCGTGGTCGACAAGCCGCTCGCCGGCACGGCCGCCGAGGCCCGCGCGCTGGCCACCCTCGCGGAGGAGCGGGGCCTGCTGCTCTCGGTCTTCCAGAACCGCCGCTGGGACAACGACTTCCTGACGCTCCGCCGGCTCCTCGACGAGGGCGCGCTCGGCGAGGTCCAGCGCTTCGAGTCCCGCTTCGAGCGGTGGCGTCCGCGCCCCAAGGGCGGCTGGCGCGAGTCCGGCGCCGCCGAGGAGATCGGCGGCCTGCTCTACGACCTCGGCAGCCACGTCGTCGACCAGGCGCTCGTGCTCTTCGGCCCGGTGGTCTCGGTGTACGCCGAGTCGGACGTGCGCCGCCCCGGCGCCGAGGCCGACGACGACACCTTCCTCGCCCTCACCCACGCCGGCGGGGTCCGCTCCCATCTGTACGTCAGCGCCACCACCGCCCAGCTCGGCCCCCGCTTCCGGGTCCTCGGACAGCGCGCGGGCTTCGTGAAGTACGGCCTCGACCCCCAGGAGGCCGCCCTCCGCGAGGGTCTGCGGCCCGGCCCCGGCACCGCCTGGGGCGTGGAGCCGGAGGAGCTGTCCGGCCGGCTCGGAGCCGGGGAATCCCCGCTCACCGGCGGCGGCACCCCCGTCACCTCGGAGCCGGGCGACTACCCGGCGTACTACGCGGCCGTCGCCGCCGCCCTGCGCGGCACGGGTCCCGCCCCGGTCAGCGCGCACGAGGCCGCCGCGGCCCTGGACGTCCTGGAGGCGGCGCGGACGTCCGCCCGCGACGGCGTCACGGTGACCCTGTGAGCACCCCCGAGGTCACCGCCCTCGAAGCCCAGGAGGCCCGGCTGGTCCTCCCCCGGTTCACCCACGAGGACGCCTGGACGCTCGGCACGCTGCTCGTCGGCCTCGCCCGGGAGCGCCGCGCCCCCGTCGCGATCGACATCCGGCGGGGCGCGCAGCAGCTGTTCCACTGCGCGCTGCCGGGGTCGAGCGCGGACAACGACGCCTGGATCGACCGGAAGCGCCGGGTCGTCGAACGCTACGGCGCCGGCTCCTTCCTCGTCGGCGCCCGCTTCCGTGCGAAGGGGACGACGTTCGAGGCGTCCTCGCGCCTCGACCCCGACCGGTACGCCGCCCATGGCGGTTCGTTCCCGGTCGCGGTCGAGGGCGCGGGCGTGATCGGCTCGGTCACGGTCTCGGGGCTGCCGCAGGCCGAGGACCACGCCCTGGTCGTCGAGGCGCTGGAGCTGCTGCTCAGCTCATACGCCGCCGCCGACGGCTGAGGAGCACCAGGGCGCCGCCGCCCAGGCCGAGGGCGGCCGCGGTGGCGCCCATGACGATCTTCCCGGTGCCCGCCCCGGTCTCCGGGAGCTGGCCGTTCGGGCCCTGGTGGCCGCCGGCCTGGCCGTAGCCGCCGGAGTCGCCGTACCCGCCGGAGTCGTCGCCGTACCCGCCCGAGTCGTCGCCGTACCCGCCCGTGTCACCGCCACCGTCGGTCGAACCCCCGCTGGTGGGGTCCGTCGGCGTCGGCGTGGGAGTCGGCGTCGGCGTCGGGTCCGTCGGGGTGGGGGTCGGATCCGTCGGCGTCGGCGTCGGGTCCGTGGGGGTGGGCGTGGGGTCCGTCGGGGTCGGCGTCGGATCCGTGGGGGTCGGTGTGGGGTCCGTCGGGGTCGGCGTCGGATCCGTGGGAGTGGGCGTGGGGTCCGTCGGGGTCGGCGTCGGATCCGTCGGGGTCGGCGTCGGATCCGTCGGGGTCGGCGTCGGATCCGTGGGGGTGGGCGTGGGATCCGTCGGGGTCGGCGTCGGATCCGTCGGGGTCGGCGTCGGATCCGTCGGCGTGGGCGTGGGGGTCGGCGTCGGGTCCGTGCAGGACGGCAGGTCGCCGTTGAACGGATACGCGTGGAACTCCTGGCCGCCGCCCCCGGTGGGCTCGGAGGAGTGGGTCAGGCCGCCGGTGGTGAAGAACCGGCCGTTGATGCCCGGCATGGTCACCGTCGTCGCGCTGGCCTGGTTGCCGATCAGGACGCTGCCGGAGAACTGGGCCGTGCCCTCGAACTTCACCGCGGTCGCGTCCGGGAAGTTCCACAGCACGCGCTCGCGCAGCCCGTCCGGCAGGCCGGCGTTGTACGAGTCGATCGTGCGGTCGGCGCCGAGGACGTTGACGAGCACGGTCGCGTCCGCGGGGATGCCGGCGAAGGTGATGCCCTGCTGGCCGCCGCTCGCCGACTCCAGGTCGAAGTCGACGTTGAAGACCTGGAGCGCCGACGTGCCGTCTCCGGTGAAGAGGGTCTCGTAGCCGTTGTTGACCGCGGTGCCGGTGGCGGTGCGGGAGGCCCCGTTCACGTACGCGTAGCACTGGCTGGCGTCACTGAGCTGGTCGCGCAGGGCCGTGTACGGGGCGGCCGCGTCGTCGTCCTGCTCCGCGGTCGGGCTGACCGTGCCGGACAGCGTGCCCCCGTACCGGACGACGCCGTGGACCGTGCCTTCCTCGGCGAGGAGCCGCTGCTCGGCGGCGACCGTGAGGTCCTTGCCGACGGTGAGGAAGTCGGTGCCGTCGTCCGGCGGGACGCGCGAGCCCACGCCGGCGACGCCGACGTTGTAGACGGCGGAGACCCCCGCCTTCTTGTTCTGGTCGAAGCCCCCGAGGACGACGATCTTGCCCTCGGCCTCGGCCGCCGACTCGCGGACGAGGAAGTCTCCGCCGACGAAGATGTTGATGTTGTTGTCGCGGTAGACCACGGTCCCGCTGCCGATCTCGGGATACCCCGAGGGCGGGCACTTGCCCGGCTTGCAGGGGCCCAGCCCGCCCGGCAGCGGGTCGGCGTGGCCGGTCACGGCCAGCGCGCCGACCAGGGCCGTGGCCCCGACCGTCGACGCGGCGATGAGGGCGAGCCGGCGCCGGTCGCGCCGGCGCTCCCGGTCCCCGTCGCCGACCCCGCCCGGGTCCTTGCCGTCGCCGCTGCCCGTGCCCCTGTCCTGCGCAATTCGTTCCATATCCGGCAATATGCAAAAAAGCGCAGGAAAATGGCGACGCCCCACGCGGGGCGCCGCCATTTTCACCTCGACTGCCGTCGACCGCACACCCCCGCGGGGCGTGCCGCCGTCAGGCGCTCTTGAGCTCCTGGCGCTGACGGCCGAGCCCGTCGACCTCCAGCTCGACCACGTCGCCGGGGCGCAGGTACGGCTTCGGCTCCGGCTGCCCCATGGCGACGCCGGCGGGCGTGCCGGTGTTGATGACGTCGCCCGGGTACAGGGTCATGAACCGGCTGACGTACCGGACGACCTCCGCGACCGGGAAGATCTGGTCGGAGGTGTGACCGTCCTGGCGGAGCTCTCCGTTGACCCAGAGCCGCAGGCCGAGCGCCTGCGGGTCCGGCACCTCGTCGGCGGTGACCAGCCAGGGGCCGAGCGGGTTGAAGGTCTCGCAGTTCTTGCCCTTGTCCCACGTGCCGCCGCGCTCGATCTGGAACTCGCGCTCGGAGACGTCGTGGGCGACCGCGTAGCCGGCGACGTGCGCGAGCGCCTCCTCGTCGGTCTCCAGGTAGCGGGCGGTGCGGCCGATGACGATGGCGAGCTCCACCTCCCAGTCGGTCTTCACCGAGCCGCGCGGTACGAGCACGGTGTCGTCCGGGCCGACGACGGTGTCGGCGGCCTTGAGGAAGACGACGGGCTCGGCGGGCGTCGCCTGACCGGTCTCGGCGGCGTGGCCGTGGTAGTTCAGCCCGATGCACACGACCTTGCCGATCCGTCCGACCGGCGGGCCGATGCGCAGCCCGGTGGCGTCGAGCGCGGGCAGCACGCCGGCGCCGGCCGCGCCCCGGATCCGGTCGAGCGTCGCCGCGTCGGCGAGCAGACCTCCGTCGACGTCGTCGACGAGGGCCGACAGGTCGCGGAGGGTTCCGTCCTGGTCGAGCAGGGCGGGACGCTCGGCTCCCGGCGGGCCGACACGCAGCAGCTTCATGGTCTTCTCCCTGTGGTCGAGGCGGGCCCGGGCGGGCCCTGCGGTACCCCGGCCGATGGAGTGCGGCCATCGGAGGATTGGTCGATCCTCCAAGAGAACCGGTCAGTCTGCAAGACCCCGTTCACGCACTGGACCCTTACGCGCGAGTAGCAAGCGGCTCGGGCGCCTTCCCCGTGCGGAACAGCAGGGCCCGTTCGACGGCGGTCCAGGTGGTGCTGGTGACGACGTAGAGCGCGGCGGCGAGCGGGACCACGGCGACCGTGATCAGGGTGGCGAAGGACAGCAGCGGCATCACCTTGGCGATCGCGCCCGCGCCCGGCGTCGGCGGGCCCGGATCCAGCGGCTGCTCGGCGAGCTGGCGCTTGGTGCGCCGGTACGAGAACGTCGCCACTCCGGCGACCAGCGCGAAGAGCACCAGATAGACCTGCCCGGCCGGGCCGAGGACCCCGCCGCGGCCGAGGGCGTCGGCCCAGTGGTCGCCGAGCGGGGCGGCGAAGAGGGTGTGCCCGGCCATCCGGTCGCCCGAGAACAGGTGGTACATCAGCAGGAACGCGGGCGCCTGGAGCAGGCTGGGCAGGATGCCGGCGAACGGCGACACCTTCTCCCGCGCGTGCAGCTCGGTGATCTCCCTGCGCAGGCGGTCCGGGTTCTTGGCGTGCTTCCTGCGCAGCTCGGCGAGTTGCGGGGCGATCCGCGTCCGCGCCTTCTGCCCGCGGGCCGAAGCCCGCGACAGCGGATGGACCGCGAGGCGCACGGCCGCGGTGAAGAGCACGATCGCGGCGGCCGTGGCGGTGGTGGAGAAGAGCGGCTGGAGCAGGTCGGCGAGGTGCTCGACCAGCGAGGCGAAGACGGACAAGGGGAGCCCTCCGTGGGGTCTCGTCGTGCCGGGGGAAACCGGAAGGAATTCGGGTCTCGGCATGACGGATCCGCGCCAGGGCGTGTCCGGTGTGGTGTGCGGGCTCCCCTACGCGGCCGTCGGGAGGCGACGGCCGGGGGCTCGGGGTCTTCTGCGGCCGGCCGCGTCGGGATCGCGCTGCGGCAGGAACGCGGTGCGCCGCTCGCGGTCGCGGATCGCGGTCCGCACGGCGGTGGGCGGCACGGCCGGGGCCGTACGCGCCCCGATCAGGGCGCAGACGACCGTGGTCGCCGCGAGGGCGACGGCGGCGGAGACGCTCGCACCGTCGGAGAGCAGCAGGTCGGCGAGGGCGAGGAGGAAGAACAGCGGCGCGAGGACGCGCAGCACCAGGTCCCTGGCCGTCACCCCCACCACCTCCTCGTCGTCTTCACCGCGCGGCCCGCGGACCGCGCACGCCCGCGCCCGTCGCGCGTCTCACCGTGAGGACGCGTGGCGGCGGGGCGGAGTTCCCCGTGCGGAATGTTTTCCGCGCGCTCCAGGGGCCGCGTCGCCTGTGGACGGGAGGAGGCGGTGCCGGCTTCGGCGACACGGGACTGGCTTCGGCGACACAGAGCCGGCTCCGGCGACACGGGGCCGGCTCCGGCGACACGGGGCCGGCTTCCGCGGCACGGGGCCGGCTCCCGCTCCCGCCGTGCCCGGCCGCCGGGCGCTCACGCGTCGGCCGTCTCCAGCGGGACGAGGAGGCGGCGGGGTGCGAGGAGGGCACGGCTGACCGGGTCGTCCGGGTCGCGGTCGAGGGCGGCGCCCGGCCGCATCTCGACGTCGGCCGGCGGCACCGGGAGGCGGCAGGCGGGGCACTCGCCGTACGAGCCGAGTTCCGTGCCGCAGTCCGCGTGGTGGAAGTGGCGCACCGGCAGCGCACCGGGCACCTGCGCCCGGCCCCAGGCGCCGAGCGAGCGCAGGACGGGCCAGAGGCCGAGACCGCGCTCGGTCAGGACGTACTCGTCGCGCGGGGGCGACTCCTGGTAGCGGCGCCGTTCGAGGACGCCCGCGTCGACGAGCGCCTGGAGCCGGGCCGCGAGGACGGCGCGGGGGGCGCCGAGATGGACGAGGAAGTCGCTGAAGCGGCGCACGCCGTAGAAGGCGTCGCGGACGACGAGCAGCGTCCACCGCTCCCCCACGACCTCCAGGGCGCGGGCGATGGAGCACTGCTGGTGGGCGTAGTCCTTGCCGAGAGCCATGCCCCCATCGTACGCCAGCAGGTTCATTGACCGAACCTTGCTGGTACGGTGGGTTCATTCACCGAACCTAAGGGTGGAGGTTCCTGCCATGTCCCCGCTCGCCGCCGCACCCCTCACCGGGGCGCCGCCCCTGCGCGCGCCCCGCCCCGGGGCCGCCCTCGCCGTGACCGCCGCCGCCACCGCCGTCGCGCTGATGAACTACACGGCCCCGATGCTGACCCTCCCCGCCATGGCCGCCGCCTTCCGCACCCCGCCCTCGGCCCAGGCATGGCTGCTCAACGGCACCCCGCTCGGCCTCGCCGTCCTCCTCCTCGTCGCCGGCAGCCTCGCCGACGCCCACGGCCGCCGCCGCGTCTTCCTCCTCGGCACCCTCGCCCTCGGCGTCACCACCGCACTCGGCGCCCTCGCCGGCTCCACGCTCACCTTCACCCTCGCCCGCACCGCCCAGGGCGCGGCCAGCGCCGCCGTCCTCGCGGGCAGCCTCGGCCTCCTCGCCCACGCCTACCCCGCCGGCCGCGACCGCGTCCGGGCCACCGGCGTCTGGGGCGCCGCCGTCAGCGGCGGCATCGCCCTCGGCCCCCTCCTCTCCGGTGCCCTGAGCCTCCTCGACTGGCGCCTCGCGTACGCGGTCCTGGGCGCGGCCGCCCTGGCGATCGCGGCGGCGGGCAGCCGCGCCCTCCCGCGAACGGAGACGGCGGAGACGGCGGGGATGAGGGGGACGGCGGAGACGGCGGGGATGAGGGGGCCGGCGGAGACGGCCGTGGCGGCCGGGAAGGCGACCGGAGCGGCAGGCGCGGCCGCCGGGGTGGGGGCGGCGCGATCGGCTCCCCGTCCCGACCTCCCCGGGGCACTCGCGCTCGGCCTCGCCCTGGCGGCCCTGCTCACCGCCCTCACGCTCGGCCGCGACGGCTGGCTCCGACTGCCGGTGGGCCTGCTCCTGCTCGCCTCGGCCGCCCTGACGGCCGTCTTCGTGGCGGTCGAGCGCGCCAGCCGTGCCCCCATGATCGACCTGGCGCTGCTGCGGCGGCCGGCGTTCCTCGCCTCGACGCTCGGCGCGCTCTTCACGGGACTGGCGGTGATCGGCCTGTTCAGCGTGGTGCCCGCGCTGCTCCAGGGCGGGGCCGGGATGTCACCGCTGGGCGCCGCCTGGCTGTTCGTCCTGTGGTCCGGCACCGCGTTCGCCGTGGCCCTCCAGGCACGCCGCCTCGCGGGCCGCCTCTCCGCCGCGTACCAACTGGCCCTGGGCTTCGCCCTCTCGGCCGCCGGCGTCCTGGCCCTGCTCGGCGGCCTCGACGGCCCCTGGCCCCGCCTCCTCCCCGGCCTCCTCGTGGCCGGCGCGGGCAGCGGCCTCCTGAACGCCGCGCTCCCGCGCCTCGCCGTCGACTCCGTACCCCCGGAGCGCGCCGCGATGGGCTCCGGCGCGAACAACACCGCCCGCTACATCGGTTCCTCCGCCGGCGTGGCCCTCACCCTCGCCCTCGTCCCGGCCGGCCCGGACACCGCCCTGCTGACCTCGGCCGCCCTGGCCCTCACGGGCGCCGCCCTCACCCTCGCGCTGGGGCGGCGCAGGGGGTGAGCCGACCCTCCGCGTCCGCAGCGGCCGGCCCGCGGAGGGCCCGCCCGGCCTCACGGCCCTCCTGCCGCCTCACCCCTTCCCACCCGGCCCCGTACCGCCCCTCCCGCCCCACCCTCCCCACCCAGGCCCGTACCGCCCCACGCCTCCCGCCGCGCCCCTCCGGCCTCACGCACTCCCCCCGCCGCCCACGGCCGCGTCCGTGAACTCCTCCCGCGCGAGGACGTCCGCGTCGGGGCGGTCGTCGGACCGTTCCCGGGGGCCGAGGAGGCTGACGGCGACGGCCACCACGAGGTTGGCGGCGAGGGCGAGCAGGCCGGCGTTGACGCCGGCGAGCGGGTCGTTCCCGGAGAACACGAGCCCGCAGACGAGGGCGACGCCGACGCCGAGCCCGGACAGCCCGCCCCACAGGGTCATCCGCCGCCACACGAGCCCGACCAGCATCAGGGGCAGCAGCTGCGCCATCCCCTCGTACGAGATGAGGGAGAGCCGGACGAGGGTGTTCGGGGCGGTGTAGGTCATGACGAGGGCGAGCGACCCGGCGACGATGACCACCAGCTGGGCGAGGCCCTTCTCGTGGGCCCGCAGGCGCGGCGTCCCGCTCAGCACGCTCCGCCCCCACATGGTGCCGATGACCAGCATGAACACGGCCATCGGGACGATCGACGACAGCGCCGCGGCCACCCCGACGATCCCGACCGCCCAGGCCGGCAGCGAGTCCGTGACCAGCTTGAACAGGGCCAGGTTCGACTCGGCGCCGACGAGCCCCGGGACGACGAAGAGGGCGGCCGTGCCGAGGAGCATGGGCACGAAGAGCAGGACGTTGTAGGCGGGCAGCCAGACGGCGTTGCGGCGCAGGGTGTCGGCGTCGCGGGCGCCGAGATAGCCGGCGACGGTCGTCGGGAAGATCACGACGGTGAGGGAGTTGAGCACGGTGGTGGAGGCGAACCACCCGACCCCGTACTCGCTCCGCTCGCCCCCGTGACCCGGAAGGTTCAGCCACTCCCGCTTCTCGTCGACGAGCCGCCCGAGGAACTCCCCGAACCCGCCGAAGTAGTGGAGCGGGACGTACACGAAGAGGAAGCCCAGCGTGAGGATGACGAGGGCGTCCTTGAGGACCGACACCCAGGCGCTGCCGCGCAGCCCGCTCACCACCACGAAGCCGGTGGTCACGGCGAAGGCGAGGAAGTACGCCAGGTCGAGCCCGATCGCCCCGTACGAGATCGTCGAGACCACCACGCCCATGCCGGTGATCTGCAGCTGGATGTACGGCAGCAGGAAGACCGTCGCCAGCACGGCGACGAGCCCACCGAGCCACGGCCGCCGGTAGCGGTGCGCGGCCATGTCGCTGAGTCCCACGAGTCCGTGCTTGCGGGCGTACCCCCAGAGCATCGGGCCGACGACGTAACCCACCGCGTAGCCGCAGGACATGTAGGCGACGACGTACAGCACGGGGGCGCCGTAGTCGTACCCCCACCCGGCGGCCCCCAGGTAGCTGAAGCTCGTGTACCCCTCGCCGGCCATCAGCACCCAGATGAACACCGGCCCGAGCGAACGCCCGCCCACCGACCACCCGTCGAGCCCGCCGCCCTCGTGGCGGCGGACGGCCGTCAGCCCCAGGACGACGGTCGCCACCATGAACACGCCGAACACGGAGACGGACACGACGGCGGCGCTCACTCCCCGGCCCCCCGGCCGTCAGGACGCCCCGTCCGCCCCGCCCGGCTCTCCCACCTCCGCTGTTCCCGCAGGTCGCCACGGCGCGCGAGGGCGACGGCGACCGGGGTCAGCACCGTGGCCCCCAGCAGCCACAGGACGAACAGCGGCACCCCGTTCACCAGCGGCAGCACGGCCACGAACAGCACGTAGGGAACGAGAAGCCAAGCGAGCCACGGCCTGCGTCTGATCACCCGGCCGAGACTAGCCTCGCCCACACCACGAGCCGGTAGGCGCTGCTGAACTCCGGCGTGCACGTCGTCAGGGTGAGATAGGCGCCGGCCTCGGCGTACCCGTACGACGGCTTCACGATCGACCGCGGCACGGGCCGGATCACCCCGACGTCACGGGGCGCGGTCCGCGGCAGCACCTGGTCGACGCGGTAGACGTACGTACGCGCCCGTGTCCGCACCGTGATCCGGTCGCCCGCCACCAGCCGGTCGACGTACCGGAAGGGCTCGCCGTGGGTGTTGCGGTGCCCGGCCACGGCGAAGTTCCCCACGGCCCCGGGGGCGGCGGTGCCCGGATACTGCCCCACGTACCCCTTGTCGAGCACGGAACGCTTCGACACCCCGTGGGCGACCGGCACCGTCAGGCCCAGCCGGGGGATGCGGAGCACGGCGAAGGCGTCCGACGACGTCCCTCCCGACGGCTCCGCGGGAGCACCGCCCCGCGCGGCCGCCCCCGGCTCGACGCCGCCCCCGGACACCCCGGACCCGCCGGGCTCCTCGGGCGCCCCGGACCGGTCCGGCCCCGCGGACTCCGCCGGCCCCGGCGTGTCGCCGGGAGGAGACATCTCCCACGCGTCCCGCCACTCGCGCTCCAGCACCGTCACCTGCTCACGGGCCTCCGCCCGGGCCTGCCGGTTGGTCCACCACAGCTGATGGACGACGAGCAGCAGCACCACGACCCCGCAGGTGACGACGGTCTCGGCGCCGATCCACAGCACCCGCGCACCCGTCCGGCGCCGCCCCCGCCCCTGGACGACGACCGGCACCCGCTGCCCCACCCTGGCCCGCACGCGGGGCACGATAAGCGCTGAGGCGCCAACTCTCCAGGCCCGTACAGCAGTACGGTGGAGAACATGCGCCCCGACACCCCTGCCGCCCACACCACCGAGGCCGAGCGCCTCCTGCGCACGGCAGCGCAGCACCCCGGAGACCGCGAGCCCCTGTACCTCCAGGCCGCGGCCCACCTGGAACTGGCGGGCGACCGCCCGGGCGCCACCGCCCTCTACGACGACCTCCTCGCCGCCTCCCCCGCCGACCCCCACCTCATCCGGGCGCTGAAGGCGGCCAACCTGTGGGAGTACGGCCACGAGGCCGAGGCCCGCGCCATCATCGACGGCCTCCGGCGCGCCAAGCCCGCCGACGCGGCCGCCTGGGAGACCACGGCGGAGACCCTGGAGGCCCACGACGAGCTCGAAGCGGCCGAGTCCACCCTCACCGAGGCCGCCGAGCTCCTCGCCACCACCCCGGAGCTCCCCCACGCGACCCAGTCGCTCCTCATCACCCGCCACCGGGTCCGCCGCATGCTCGCGCTCCCCCACGACGACTGGGACACCCTCGCCGACCGGCTCCACACCGCGGCCGTCCCCCTGGACGAGCTCCACGACCCCAAGCGCCTCTGGGCCCTCGGCTCCTCCGACCCCGCCGAGCTCCAGGCCGAGATCACCCGCCTCCGCTCCGAACTCGGCACCTACCGCACCGCCCTCTCCCGCCCCTTCCCCGTCGCCGTCCTCCACTGGCCGGAAGCGGAACTCGACGAGCTCCTCGCCGCCTATCCCGAGCTCGAAGCCGAGTACCCCACCTACCGCGCCCACCTCACCGACATCGAGGCGTCCCTCCGCGAACTCGCCCAGGCCGGCACCCCCAACCTCGGCATCGTCCGCGCCACCGTCCCCTCCTACGAAGCCTTCGCCGCCTCCGAGTCCACTCCCCCCTCCCACCCCGCCCTCCTCCCCCAGTACGCCACCACCCTCGCCGCCCGCGCCCGCGCCACCGCCTGGCCCCCCACCCAGACCGACCCCTGCTGGTGCGGATCGGGACGGCCGTACGGGGAGTGCCACGGGGGCGCGGTGCAGGGGTAGGACCTGGAGCAGTACGGCAGCAGCTGACATAGTTCTTGCCGCCTCGGTGACATACGGCAGCAGCTGAGCCACGCTCCCTCCCTCATCATCTGTTCTCAGACAGGACCTGTTGCTTGCTCCCCCTTGACTTCGATATCTCTGCCGCAGTGAACATCCGGAAGCAGTTCGCAGAAGACGCTGAACTGGCTGCGGTCTGGAATCACCTCTTCCACCTGGAATCTGCTGAGCAGCGTTTTGCCCGCGCGCTCCGGGACACGATCGACCAGTTGCTGAACGGCGAGGACACGGGACGGTACGACTGGAAGAGTCTGTACAAAACAGAGAAAACGCATGCCGGCACCCTGGTAGAAATCAAACTCCAGCGCGTATTCGATTTCGCCGACGGCGTTGAAATGGATTACCGCATCGCCGGCATCGACGTGGACTGCAAGTACTCACAGCAGTTCGGCGCATGGATGATCCCGCCGGAAGCCCGGGGGCATCTGTGCCTCCTGGTGTGGGCAGAGGACCAGAAGAGCCTGTGGAGCGCGGGGATCATACGGGTCAGGGACGAGTGGCTGAACCGGGGAAACAACCGCGACATGAAGCTGACCGTGAAGGCGGAACACCGGGACAAGATCGCCTGGCTCTGGCGCGACGCGGAGCTGCCGGAAAACGTACTTCTGCACATGGCCCCCGCGGACCGTGCCGCCGTCTTCGCCCACACATCGGGCCAGGCCAAACTCAACGAGCTCTTCCGAAAGGTCCAGAACCGGAGGATAGGAAGGAACGTGATCCGCACCGTTGCCCAGCAGAAGGACTACATGAAGCGGGTCCGCGGGAACGGCGGCTCCCGCTCGGCGCTGCGCAAGGACGGATTCCTCATCATGGGGGACTACGAGAGCCACAAGCGCGTCGCCGCCGCACTGGGTGTACCTGTCCCCCGGGAAGGCGAGTTCGTCAGCACCCGCGTCATCGAAGTGCCCTTCCCGTCGGATCGCCGCAGCGTCGAGCTGGACGGCCGGTGGTGGGCATGCGCCAGAGACGGCGAGGCCACGGCTCCCGGCCCTTCCCTTCCGTCGCACACCGCATAGAACGACCCGGCCCACGGGCGCCAGGAGGGGCGCCGTCCTCATCAGACGGACCGGAGGAGGACCATAGCCCTATGTCCCAGCCAAGCGAAGGACCGGACTGGCTGCCCCCGGAAGGATCGTGGGCGTCCTCAGCAGCACGACGCCGGAACATGCAGGCGATCCGCAGCCGTGACACCAAGCCGGAGCAGCTGGTGCGGCGGCTGCTGCATGCGCAAGGGCTGCGCTACCGCGTCGCGGCCAAGCCGCTCCCCGGCCTCCGGCGCACCGCAGACATCGTCTTCAGGCCGGTGAAAGTGGCCGTCTTCATCGACGGCTGCTACTGGCACGGGTGCCCCGAGCACTACGTCGCCCCCAAGACCAACCCCGGGTACTGGTCGGACAAGGTGGTCCGGAACATGACCCGTGACGGGGATACCGATCAGCGGCTCAGAGACGCCGGCTGGACAGTGCTCCGCTTCTGGGAACACGAGCCGGCGGAAGCGTGCGCGGCCCGGATTACACAAGAGGTCAGGGCGCGCCGTGCCCTCGCTCGCGGCGAGGGCACGGGCAGCGGCACCGGCACCGGCACCGGCACCGGCTAATCAGCTGCTCTGGGCGTCGCGTTCCCGGGCGGCCTTGAGGACCTCCATGATCGACTTTCCGACCGCGGCCGCGACGGGCGGAGGGAACGCGTTGCCCACCTGGCGGTACTGCGCGGTCTTGCCGCCCTCGAAGATCCAGTCGTCTGGGAACCCCTGGACGATCGCTGCCTGCTGGACCGTGAGCATGGGACCGTCCTGGCCAAAGAGATCACGGTCCTCGGACTTCTTCGCCGCGCAGGTCTCGATGTCATTGGCCACACCCAGACCGGAGACGCCAAGCTGCCTCCACGCCGCCTTGGCCCGGCTGGGACCGAGGTCGGCGCCGCCGTGCTTCTTCGAACCCCCGACGAGCGTGGGTGCGATGCCGCCGCCCTTGCCCTTGAGCTCCGCATCCCGGCGAGTGGCGTTGCCCAGCCATGCCTTGTAGGCGTCGGCCGCCCGCTGGCCGTGCACTCCCTCGAAGTAGCGCCGGTAGCGGTCATGCATGGTCGGCTGAAGGGCCTCGGCGATGCTGACCGGCTCCTCATGTGTGGCAGTCGGCCATTCGTACTTCAGATCCTTGAGGACGTCGTCACGAAGAGCCACGAGAATGGCGCGCGGACGGAGCTGCGGAACGCCGAAGTCGCTGGCCTCCAGGACGCCCCACTCGCACACCGTGTACCCAAGCCCCCGGTCTGACCCGACAGTCCCGTCTTCCTCCCGGTACTCACCGCCCTGAAGGCTCGCCTTGATGAAGTCGCGGTAGTCGGAGAACTTGGGATCCATGATCCCGCGCACGTTCTCGATCATGACTGCTCTGGGGTTGAGCAGCTTGACCAGCTCCAGCATGCGCGGAAAGAGATCGCGTTCGTCGTCCTTGCCGAGCTGCTTGCCCGCGTGCGAGAAGGGCGGGCACGGCACACCGCCGGCGAGCAGATCGAGGCCGTCGCGTCGCCACTTCTCCCCGGCCTTCACCAGGTCCCTGTCCGGCACGAACTCCTTGACATCCGCGTGAAGGAGATCACAGTGCTCCTTCTCCCACCGCCACGCCTCCTGCGTGTCGATGTTCTTGCGCAGCGTCCTGGCCGCATGCGGGTCGATCTCGACGAGCGCCAGATGCCTGAAACCCGCCTGGTGCAGCCCGATGGCCTGCCCGCCGGCTCCGGCACAGATCTCGACCGAGGTGAACTCCGACTCAGTGCTGGCCATGCACCCTCCTTCGAACCCGAACCCTGCTGGCGCCCTGTGCCGCCAGCCATCACAGAGGGTGACATGCCCCACTGACAACCCCCCCAAGTGTGCGGCATGCCAGGCGTCTCCAGGCACCGGCCGGGCCAATCGCCGGCGAAAGGGCCGCGTGCCGCCCACGGCCAGCGGGCTCCGAGTGACCGCTTACTCCCCGGCTCCCGCGAGGAAGGTGAGAAACAAGATGATCAGCGTGAGTGCGCCACCGAACGCGACGAAGCCCGTCATGATCGACGCAGGGGTAGATCGGCCGTCCCAGCGGGCCAGCGCGACGGTCCCCGCGGCAACGATGAGCGCCATGAGGACGGCGAAGCCGACCGCGACGACCACGGTCAGCGAGATGTGCAGCATGAAGAAGCGACTCCAATGACAGGTTTCGTGGCAGGCGGCCCGTACCGGGCACCTCGGATTCCGGGATAGACGAGGCACGCCTCATCCCGTTCGGTGTTCTTCGGCTGAGCTGTAGCAGCCCGTACGGTCTACCTCCGCCCCTCGCCTGTCATGGGCAGCCTGGCCCGCAGGACGAGCTCGGCCGAGCTCGCCAGCCCGGCGCCCATCAGCGCGAGCGCGAGGCTCATCGTGCCGTCGCTGCTCCGCTGGGCGTCCGCGAGCAGAAGCGCCTCCACGAGGTCCAGGTCGCCCGTGCCGTACAGAGCGCCCGCCGCGTCGCAGAGCTCAGCCTCGGCCAGGGTCCGGCTGGCGGACCACGCCGTTCCCACCAGATGCCTCAGGTCTCCCGAGGCCCGCGCTGCGCGCAGGATCTCCAGCACCTCCGCCGTCCTGCCGTTCACCTCGCTGCGCCGGTCCTGCGCCGGTCCCGTTGCCGCAGTCCCGCCGGGCACGACAGGCGCCTCGTCGGGATCCTCCACCGAGGAGGTGAAGGCGGCGACGGCCTCTGCGGCCCGGCTGTCACGCTCAGCCGCCCGCAGGGCCTGGGCCCTGAGCGCCTCAAGGTCCTCGAGGGCTACGGGCAGATCCACGCCGCCGGACAGGCGCCGCACCGTGCCGTAGATCTCCTGGAGCTTCCTCAGGCGCGGCATACGCCGCCCGCTCCAGTAGTTGGACAGGGTGCTGAGCGGAATGGCCAGCTGCCCCGCACGGGCTCCCTGCTTCTCGGACCCCATGGCCCCGACGAGGACGCGGAACTGCCCTGCGAAGGCGATGCGTTCGGAGCTACAGCCCTGCCAATACGTCTCACGAACCTGGCCGAGAGCGGCCACCAGACCTCCAGAGGCGAGCGGATACAACGAGGAAACAGTCTTCCGTGATCAAGCACGTGGTCCGCAAGCGGGAATGCATCGTTCCGCCCGCCTCGATGTTTGCGTTGGGACACCTGCCCTGGGTCTCGGTGTTTGCGTTTTCAGACCGCATTGGTCATGGATGTTTGCGTTGGGCCGCAAACACCCATGACAGCTTGATCTCTTCGGGCTCACACCTGTCCAATGGAAATGCCGCCCGTGCGAGTCGCCGGCAGTCGTACGGTGCAAGTCCCGCGAATCAGTGCGAAGGAGAAAATGGTGACCAACGCTGACATTCCCTCGTGGCAGAACAGCAAGCAGGGGACGATGGTCCGCTGCGCGCTGTGGCTCGTCACCGAAGTCGGCGTGGGCGAGATCTTCACGAAGACCCAGCTTCGCGAGGCATTCCCGGAGACCTCACAGATCGACCGCCGGATGCGGGACCTGAGAGTTCACGGCTGGAATATCGCCACAAACCGGGATGACGCCACTCTTTCCCCCCATGAGCACCGCTTCGTCGAGATGGGTGCCGAGGTCTGGAAGCCCGGTCAGGCTCGGGTGAAGCCGGCCGCAGCGGCCATCACCGCCCCCCAGCGCCGCGAACTCCTCGACAGGGACGCCCACCTCTGCCGGGTATGCGGCATCGCGGCCGGCGAGGCATACGAAGGCGGGGCCGAGACGGCACAGCTGGACGTCGCCCGCAGGGAGGTCCTGAAGCCCGGGGGTACGGCGGTCGAGACAGTCATCGAGTGCCGCAAGTGCAGGATCGGCGGACGCGGCCAGCAGACCGACGTGACCGGCGTTCTCAGCCGATTGCACAGGCTGAGCGGAGTGGAACGCGAACTCTTTGCGCAGTGGGTGGCGGCGGACCGGCGGGACTTCAGTGCCATGGAAATCCTCTGGGGGGAGTACCGCAGCCTGCCCGCGGAATCGCGTGAGACGGTCCGCCAGGCTGCCAGCCAGTCGTAGCGGGGCCCGGTCCGACCGGACCGGAGGGAAACGGGCAAGGGCCCTGAGTTAAGGAGACCTGTGGGGATGCAGAAGTACGCTCTTCCGCCGAACAGCGAGGAGAACGCCGAGTTCGTCGCGCGACGGCTCAGCGAGACGACGGCGGGTGACGCGGTTTCCGAGACCGTCACCGTGGAGTGGAACGGCCGGCCGCATCACGTGGGCGTCATCGATATGCCGCTGCAGCGTGTGTATTTCAACCCGGCGACGCACCGGATCAGGGCGCAGCGGGAGCACGACCCCGCACTGGCGCGCGGACTGCAGGACGACCCGTGGGCGCCGGAAAGCCAGGACTACCTCCGCCGGCTCCTCATGGGAAAGCCCGCGAACCCTGACGAGACCGACCCCGACTTCGAAACGCTGGCGGAGAGCCTGCGGTCGGTCGAGCAGCAGGAACCCGGGCTGATGACGCACGAGGGCATCCTCGTCAACGGCAATACGCGCGCCGCCGCGCTGCGCCGGCTGGGCCGGTCCAGCATCCGCGTCGGCGTACTGCCCCGATCCTTCAGCTGGGACGACATCAACGCAGTTGAGCTGACCCTTCAGCTGCGGCCCGACAAGCGCCGGGACTACTCCTACATCAACCGGCTCATCGCCATGGAAGAACAGGAGCTGATGGGACGCGAAGCGGCCGACATCGCGCGCGACTTCCACATCCAGCTGAAGACGTTCAAGCAGGAGCGATGGATCCTCGGCGTGATCCGGGACATGATCGAGCGCAGCGCCACACCTGAGGGCGCCCAGCTCGCTCTCTCCGACTTCGAAGGCCACCAGGAGAACCTGAAGGAGCTGCACCGCACCTACACGAAGGTGCAGGCGGTCAGCCAGGAGAAGGCGGAGAGGGTCAAGGAGAACCGGATCACCGCGATCGTCCTGGACTTCGCCAAGACCAAGACACGCGTCATCGGCGAGGACTTCCAGGACACCTACCTGGAGGGAAGTCTGCCCGGCCTGTTCCAGGCAGGTGGCGCCGGAACAGCGGCACAGACAGGAATCGCTATCCCTGGGCTTTCTGTTGCTGTCGCTCCGCCGTCGGACGTGGTCGTGCAAGCCCGCGCAGTAACAGACCAGATTCTGCGGGCCCGCGCCACCGCGGCCTCTCGCCATCTCACCGACGAGCTGCGCGAGGCGGCGCGGCAGGAAGTGGTCGCCGCCCAGAAGGGAATGCGCCGCGCCCTGGACGCAGCGGAGCGGGACGACCGGCTGAAGAAGGTCCGGCAGACTACCGCCGAGCGGCTCGACGACGCGCGCGCAGCGATCGACCAGAGCGTGAGCGACCTCGTCCAGGCTCTCGGCAGCAACAGCCTGGACGAGGCTAGCTTCGACAACGCCCTGCTCAGGGTCAGGGCCAGCCTGACGAAGCTGGCCCGCCAGGCAAGCCGCGGCGTGTCCTCACAGGGTGAGGGTGTCACCTGGCTGATCAAGACGAGCGGGGACTGAGATGGCCGCCACCGAGGAGCCTTCCCTCAGACTGTGTTTCGACGGAACGCGGACCAAGGTCGTGTTCCGTGCGCGCGACGATGGACAGGCGCACCTGGTCCGGTTCATCGCCCGGTACGGCAGCGGCAGCCAGCGGGGCGCGCTGTCCGCCGAAGTGGATCTGGAGGAGTTCCTCGCGCAGCTCACGCTGCTCACCCACTGGCATGATCCGTCCGGAGTGCTCTTCGCATCTGACCTGAGGGCGCTTACCGAGGGGTCCGTACGGGACGCACAGGCAGTAGAGGACCGTATTCGCGCCGGACAGAACGGTACGGAGGTCCCCGGAGAGATCCGGCCTGCCGACGTGTCCATGCACCTGGGTGACACCTGGAAGGCGCCACTGACGAGCTTTCAGCGGAGGGACATCAGCAAGCTGCTGTCCCTGACACACGGGGCGAACTTCAGTGTGCCGGGCGCAGGCAAGACGCGTACGGCCCTGGCCGTCTATGCAGCCCTGCGTCACTCGGGGAAGGTCCGGAAGCTCTTGGTCGTCGGACCGAAGTCGGCGTACGAAGCGTGGACCGAGGAGGCCGCCGGATGCTTCACAGAGCGACCCGTGGTCCGCGTGTTCGCACGCCGGCCGGATTACGATGCCGAGATCCTGCTGGTCAACTACGAGAGACTGAGCCGATATCAGGCGGAGCTCGCCGACTGGCTGGCCACGGGCCCCGCCATGATGGTGCTGGACGAAGCCCACCGGATGAAACTCGGTGTCCGCGGCACCTACGGCGCCAGCTGCATGGCGCTTGGGCCCCTGGCCCAGCACCGGCTGATCCTGACGGGGACACCCGCGCCCAACGGGGCCAAGGACCTGGAGAGTCTGCTCTCCTTCGTCTGGCCCGGGCACGGCAGACGGGCCGTGGACAAAGCCGTGGACGGGGGCGACCTGAGCCATGCGAGCCGGGTGCTGCGTCCCCTGTTCACCCGCACCACCAAGAGCGAGCTCCAGCTTCCTCCAGTGGATGTCCGCGTGAAGTACGTCGAGCTTCCGGCAGCGCACCGGCGGCTCTACTCGGCACTCAGGAATCAGCTGACCGGCCTCCAGGACCGCGAGCAGGAGGAGTTCGCCCGCCTGGGAAAGGTTCTCGTCTACCTCCTGATGGCCAGCACGAACCCCGCACTCCTGGAATCGGGGTCCGACCGGTACGAGCCGCTGCCCTTCTTCGTGCCACCGCTGCGCGCCGCTGACGGCCTCCCGCTGAAGGAACTCATGCGGGATCTCCCCCGCTACGAGACATCGCCGAAATACGAGGCAGTGCTCCGGACCGTGACGGAGAATGCCCGTGCTGGCCGCAAGACCCTCGTGTGGTCAACGTTCGTGAGGAACCTGACCACACTCGCCCGAGCGCTGGAGCCCTTCAAGCCGGCGGTGGTCCACGGGGGCACTCCTGATCGCGAGGAGCAGATCCGCAGGTTCCGCGAGGACCCTGACTGCCTGGTGCTGCTGTCCAATCCAGCGACCCTCGGCGAGGGAATCAGCCTGCACCATGTCTGCCATGACGCCGTCTTCCTGGACCGCGATTTCGCCGCCGGCCGCTACCTGCAGAGCCTCGACCGGATTCACCGCCTGGGGCTGGCGGCAGACACGGAGACACGCGTGACCGTACTGATCGCTCAGGGCACGATCGACAACATCGTGCACGAGCGGCTGGGCCGGAAACTGGAGTTCATGGGGCAGATTCTGGATGATCAGTCCGTCCGGGAGCTGGCCGACCCCGAAGAAGACCTGACTCCTTGGGGCATGGACGCCGGCGATCTCCGCGCGCTCATCGGGCATCTCGAACCCTGCTGAGCGCAGTCCCTGGCCGCCAGCCCGCCCCGCGGCCTCCATGCCCCGTAGGCTCGGAGGAAAGCGACGTCCCGACCCGAAAGGCCCCGTCATGCCCCGTATCCCCTCCCCCGCCATAGCCGCCGCCGGACTTGTCGGGGGGTATGCGGTGGCGCGCTGGACGAAGAAGCGGCCGCTGGGGGGTGCCGTGCTGGCGGTGGCCGGTGGGGTGGCGGCTCGGGAGTGGCAGCGGGTGGGCGGGGCGAAGGCGTCCGTGGGGCTGACGACCGCGTACGTGGCCGCCTTCGCCGGGTCGCACCCGCTGGCCAAGAAGGTCGGGGCCTGGCCGGCGGTGTTCTCCGTCGCCGGGGCCGTGGCCGCCGCGTCCTGGGCCGTGACGCGCGAGAAGAGCTGAGCGACCTCCTCGGCCGTGAGGGCCGGGACCGCGAGAGTCGTGCCGGTCGTGGTATGGGCCAGGATCGGTGCCGGCCGGGGTCGTCGGGTCGTCAGGCGCCCGCCGCGTGGCTGATCGTGTAGATGAGGAGGCCGGCGAGGGCGCCGACGACGGTGCCGTTGATGCGGATGAACTGGAGGTCGCGGCCGATGTTGGCCTCGATCTTGCGGGAGGTCTGGGTGGCGTCCCAGCCGGCGACGGTGTCGGTGATGAGGGAGGTGATCTCGCCGCGGTACGTCGTCACGACGTACGCCGCCGCGTCCTCCGCCCAGCCGTCGACCTTGGTCTGGAGGCGGGTGTCCGTCGACAGGCGCTTGCCGAGGGAGATGAGGGAGGCGCGGGCGCGGAGGCGGAGCTGGCTGCGGTCGTCCTCGGCCGCCGCGATGATCAGGGTGCGGATCGAGGACCAGGCGGAGGCGATGACGTCCTGGATCTCGGGGCGGGCCAGGAGGTCGGACTTCAGGCGTTCGACGCGGGCCCGGGTGTCCGTGTCCGCCTGGAGGTCGGCGGCGAAGTCGGTGAGGAAGCGGTCGATCGCGCCGCGCGCCGGGTGACCGGGCATGTCGCGCATCTCCGTCACGAAGCGGAGGAGCTCCTTGTAGACGCGTTCGCCGATGCGGCGGTCGACGAAGCGGGGGGTCCAGCCGGGTGCCCCGCCCTGGACCGCGTCCATCACCGACTCGCCGTGGGTGACCAGCCAGTCGTGCGCCCGGGTGCAGACGAGGTCCACCGCCCGGCGGTGCGCCCCGTCGGAGACGATCTTCTCCAGCGTCTTGCCGAGGCCCGGCGCGATCTCCACCGCCTCCGCCCGGCGGGTGATCGCCTCGCCGACGACCGCCTGGACGTCGGCGTCCCGGAGGACCGTGAGCGCGCCGCGGAGGGCCGTGGACGCCTCCGCCGTGACCCGGTCCGCGTGGGCCGGGTCCGACAGCCATCCCCCGAGGCGGGCCCCGATGCCCAGGGCCGCGAGCCGGCCGCGTACGACGTCGGCCGAGAGGAAGTTCTCGCCCACGAACTGGCCCAGTGAGGCGCCCAGCTGGTCCTTCTTCGTGGGGATGATGGCGGTGTGGGGGATGGGGAGGCCCAGGGGCCGCCGGAAGAGGGCGGTGACGGCGAACCAGTCGGCGAGCGCGCCGACCATGCCGGCCTCGGCCGCCGCGGCGACGTAGCCCGTCCAGGCGCCCCAGCCGGCGTGCTCCGCCCAGGTCGCCAGGGCGTAGATCAGGGCGACCGCGAGGAGCAGGGACGTCGCCAGCGCCTTCATGCGCCGGACGCCTCTGCTCTTCTCCTCGTCCGCCGCCGTGTACGAGAAACTCACCAATGCACTCGACCTCCTACATCAGGGACTCCCGGCGCTCGTCCCGAGTTCCCCCGTACATCTTCGCGATCACCGCCTCGATGTCCGGCTCCCGCACCGAGAGGTCGAGGAGGGGATGGCGGGCGGCCACCGCGGCCACGAGCGGGGCGGCGGAGTGCGTGGCCGGGAAGGCGAGCCACTGACGGGGTCCCTCGGCGCGTACGAAGCGGGCGCCGGGGATGTCGGTGATCGGGGGCAGCTCGCGTTCGAGGTCGACCATCAGGAGCCGTTCGCCGGCGCCGGCGGCGTGCAGTCCGGGCAGGTCGCCGTCGTACACGAGCCGTCCGTGGTCGATCACCATGACGCGCGAGCAGAGCTGCTCGATGTCGGTGAGGTCGTGGGTGGTGAGGAGGACGGTGGTGCCGCGGGTGGCGTTGAGGTCCCGGAGGAACTCGCGCACCCGTGCCTTGGAGACGATGTCGAGGCCGATGGTCGGCTCGTCGAGGTAGAGCACCTCCGGGTCGTGGAGGAGGGCGGCGGCGATGTCGCCGCGCATGCGCTGGCCGAGGGAGAGCTGGCGGACGGGCACGTCGAGGAGTTCGCCCAGTTCCAGGAGTTCCACGCAGCGGCCGAGGTTCTCCCGGTAGCGGTCGTCGGGGATGCGGTACATGCGGTGCACGAGCCGGTACGAGTCCTTGAGCGGCAGGTCCCACCAGAGGGTGGTGCGCTGGCCGAAGACCACTCCTATCCGCCGGGCGAGCCGGGTGCGCTCGCGGGCGGGGTCGATGCCGGCGACGCGCAGCCGGCCGCCGCTGGGGGTGAGGATGCCGGTGAGCATCTTGATGGTGGTGGACTTCCCGGCGCCGTTGGGGCCGATGTAGCCGACCATCTCGCCGCGCTCGACGCCGAAGCTGATGCCGTCGACGGCGCGGACCTCCTTCTTCTCGCGGCGGAACGGTCCCGCCTTCCGGCGGACCGTGAAGACCTTCTCCAGTGCGTCCAGTTCGATGAAGGGCACGGCCCGTCTCAGCTTCCTGTCGATCGGTACGAACGGATTCCGGCCCGCCACGCCAGCCCGGCCACGCCGCAGCAGAGCGCCGCGACGAGCGGCGAGGCGAAGGCGGCCCACCCGGGCACTCCGGCGGGGGCGGGCCGGCCGAGGACGTACAGGGCGGGGAGCCAGTTCACGAAGGCCAGCGGGACGACGTACACGACGCCCCGCACCAGGTCCTGCGCGAAGAGCGTCGGCGGGTACCCGAGGAGGGTGTTGCCGCCGTAGGTGAAGGCGTTGGTGACCTCCGCGGCGTCCTGCATCCAGAACAGCGCCGACGCGCCGACGACCATCAGCGCGGCGAAGATCACGGCGCCGCAGACCACGGTGACGGGCAGCAGGAGCACCTTCACCGGTGTCCAGGCGACGTCGTCCAGCAGGACCAGGGCCCAGACGAGGACGAAGAGCCCCTGGGCGACCCGGCCGAACCTGCGCAGCGCGAACTTGTCCGCCGCGACCTGGGCGAGGAGGGGGGCCGGGCGCATCAGGAACGTGTCGAGCGAGCCGTCCCGGACGCGGCGGCCCATCCGCTGCAAGGAGCCCATCGTGAGGTCCGCGATGCCGAAGGCGGTGCCGGCCGTGCCGTACAGCAGCGCGACCTCCGCGAACGAGAAGCCGCCGAGGCCCTCGACCTGACCGAACATCAGCAGGATGACGACGAAGTCGAAGAAGGTGGCGAGGAAGCTGTTGACGAGGGTGAGCGCGAAGGAGGAGCGGTAGGTCAGGGTGGAGCGGATCCACATGCCGGCCACCATCCGGTAGGTGGCGAAGGAGCCGACCGGGGCGCGGGGCTCGTCGGGGGCCCCGAGGCCGTCCCGGGGGGCGGCGGGTCCGTGGCCGCCGTCGGGTTCCCGGCCGTCCCCGGGCCCCGGGGGCGAGGGGCGCAGGACGTCAGCCACCCTGGACCACCACCTTCCGCGTCGCGGCCACCTGGGCCATCCGTCCGGCGGCGAGCAGGACGGCGGCCCAGCAGCCCTGGAAGGCGTACGCCCCCGTCAGCGCCCAGCCCTCGTACCGGCCCAGGTAGACGTCGGCCGGCACCTGGAGCAGGGAGGCCCAGGGCAGGAGGCGCGCGATCTCGCCGAGCGTGCCCGGGAAGACGTTGAGCGGGAGGAGCATCCCCGAGAAGAACAGTCCGCTCAGCCAGGCGACCTGGGTGGCGCCCTGGCCGTCGAGCAGCCAGAACGCGCTCATCGCCACCAGGTACCAGAGCGCGAAGCCCACGACGGAGCCGAGCGCGACGGACGCGAGGAAGGCGGCCCAGGCGCCGGGTCCGGACGGGAGGGTGAAGCGGAAGGCGAGCCAGCCGACGAGCATGGGGACGACTCCCCGGCCCAGCAGCTGGTAGGCGCAGCGGCCGGCGTTGGCCGAGAACCACCAGGTCTGGAGGTCGGCGGGGCGGTAGAGGTCGACGGCGATGTCGCCGGTCCTGACGCGTTCCATCAGTTCGTCCTCGAAGCCGCCGCCCATGAGGCCGCAGACGGTGAGGAGCGCCTGGCCGATCCAGACGTAGGCGAGGGCGTCGTCGACGGCGTAGCCGCCGAGGTGCGGCCGTTCGTCCCAGAGGGCGATGTAGGTGTACGACAGGACGAGGCCGAAGACGC
Source organism: Streptomyces sp. NPDC104202 (assembly GCF_055584185.1). Taxonomy (NCBI): domain Bacteria; kingdom Bacillati; phylum Actinomycetota; class Actinomycetes; order Kitasatosporales; family Streptomycetaceae; genus Streptomyces; species Streptomyces sp. NPDC104202. The sequence goes on from NZ_JBVJMN010000020.1 coordinate 111,340, forward strand.
TGTTGGTGAAGATCCCGGCCGCCGTCGCGACCCGGTAGGTGGCGTGGCGCCGGAAGCCGCCCGCGGCCACCGTCGCGTACAGCCGCAGCATGGGAGTCCCTTTCCGGCACGAATCACGGCGAAGCGCACGACCCTAGTGGGCGGCGGGGTGTCGCCGCGACCGGATTTTCCGCCGGATTCGGGGCACGCTGGGTTCACGTTCGGGCGTTTCGTCGCATTCCGTGCAGTATGTGATGCCATGTCCCCTTCCTCCGGTACGAGTGACGATCCGAGCGACACCTCCGGGCCACGGCGAGCGGGCCGGGGCGCGGGCTGGGAGCCGAGGGACCCCACCCTCCCCTCCCCGCGCCCGGACGAGCGGCCCGTGCGGCGCCCCCGCCGCGTCCGCCGCGTCCTGCGGGCCCTCCTCGGGCTCCTCCTGCTCGGCACGCTGCTGCTCGCGGGCGCGTTCGCCGCCGGCTACCTCCTGGTGGAGATCCCGCCCGCCAACGCCGCCGCGGTCGCCCAGTCCAACGTCTACCTCTACCGCGACGGCACGCCGCTGGCCCGCGACGGCGAGGTCAACCGGGAGAACGTCCGCCTCGACCAGGTCCCGCTCACCGTCCGGCGGGCGGTGCTGGCCGCCGAGGACCGCGACTTCCACACCTCGCGGGCGGTCGACCCGAAGGCCATGGTCCGGGCCGCCTGGAACACCGTGAACGGCAAGGGCCGCCAGTCCGGGTCGACCATCACGCAGCAGTACGTCAAGAACTACTACCTGGGCCAGGAGCAGACGCTCACCCGCAAGGCCAAGGAGTTCTTCATCGCGATCAAGCTGGGCCGCGAGAAGAGCAAGGAGGAGATCCTCCAGGGCTACCTCAACACCAGCTACTTCGGCCGGAACGCGTACGGCGTGCAGGCCGCCGCCCGCGCCTACTACGGCAAGGACGTCGAGCGCCTCGACACCGCGGAGGGCGCCTACCTCGCCTCGCTGCTCAAGGCCCCCAGCGCCTACGACGTCACCACCCACCCCGAGAACCGCGCCAAGGCCGTGGCCCGCTGGAACTACGTCCTGGACGGCATGGTGACCGAGGGCTGGCTCACCCCCGCCGACCGGGCCGCGGCCCGCTTCCCGGCGCCGCAGAGCGCGCGGCCCGCCACCGCCCTCGCCGGCCAGCGCGGCTATCTCGTGCAGGCCGTGGAGGAGTACCTGACCGGCCGCGGGATCATCGACGAGAAGACGCTCGCCGGCGGCGGCTTCCGCATCACCACCACCCTGGAGCCCGCCAAGCAGGAGGCCCTCGCGCAGGCGGTCGTGGACCAGGTGCAGTCGCGGCTCGACCCGGACCGCGCCCCCGCCGACCGCAACGTCCGCGTCGGGGCCGCCGCCGTCGACCCCGCCGACGGCCGGGTGCTGGCCCTGTACGGCGGCGTCGACTACACCCGGCAGTACGTCAACAACGCCACCCGCCGCGACTACCAGGTCGGCTCCACGTTCAAGCCGTTCGTCTTCACCGCGGCCGTGCAGAGCGGGGCGCAGACCCAGCAGGGCGTGCCCATCACGCCGTACACGACGTACGACGGGACCAACCGGCGCCCGGTGGAGGGCTGGGACGGCGAGGCGTACGACCCCGCCAACGAGGACGACGCCAGTTACGGCGAGATCCAGGTCGGCGCCGCCACCGACCTGTCGGTGAACGCCGTGTACGCCCAGATGGCGGTGGACGTGGGCCCGGCGCACGTCCGGCGGACCGCGATCGACCTCGGCGTGCCCCGCTCCACCCCCGACCTCAACGCCTCCCCGTCGATCGCGCTCGGCCCGGCCACCGCGAGCGTCCTGGACATGGCGGCGGCGTACGCGACCCTGGCCGCCCACGGGCGGCACGGCTCGTACACCCTGGTGGACTCGGTCTCGCGGGGCGGCCAGGAGGTCGCCCTGCCCGCGCCGGCGGCGCGGCAGGCCGTCAGCAGGGAGGCCGCGGACACCACCACGTCGATCCTGCGGAGCGTCGTGGAGTCCGGCACCGGCACGGCCGCGCAGACCGCGGGCCGCCCGGCGGCGGGCAAGACCGGCACCGCCGAGGACGACAAGGCGGCCTGGTTCGCGGGCTACACGCCCGAACTCGCCACCGTGGTCGCCCTGATGGGCCAGGACCCCGAGTCGGGCCGGCAGGAGTCCCTCCACGGGGCGCTCGGCCTGGCCCGGGTCAGCGGGGGCGGGCCGCCCGCCGCGATCTGGGGCCAGTTCACCCGGGACGCCCTGGCCGGCACCGCGCCGAAGGAGTTCGAGCTCCAGCTGATGCCCGGCGCGCAGGAGCCGCCCGTCCCGCCGGTGCCCGACGGGACGAAGGAGGGCGAGGAGGAGGAGTACGTGACGGGCGAGGCGGGGCCGGGAGCCGCGACGCGCGCCCCAGGGACCCCGCGCCCCGCCGTGCGGGGTCAGTGACCGGACGTCGCCTTCAGGCCGACGACGGCGACGAGCAGGAGACAGACGAAGAAGATCCGGGCGGCGGTCGCCGGCTCGCCGAGCACGACCATGCCGAGCACCGCCGCACCGGCCGCGCCGATGCCGACCCACACGCCGTAGGCCGTACCGATCGGGAGGGTCTTCGCCGCCTGCGACAGCAGCAGCATGGAGGCGACGATCCCGGCGCCGGTGAGGACGCTGGGCCAGAGCCGGGTGAAGCCGTCGGTGTACTTCATGCCGATGGACCAGCCGACCTCGAGCAGACCGGCGACGACGAGAAGAACCCAGGCCATGACGAGACACCTCCGCGAGACGGGAAAAGGGGGTGCGTCGTCTTGTCGCGGAACCCGGTACGGCGCGTCTCGTCGGGTGTCTTCAGGCTAGCAAAGAAAGGGCGGGGGGGGCGGGGGGGGGGGGGGGCCCGGGGGGGGGGGGGGGGGGGGGGGGAGCTCCCAGGAAAAACCCAGTTCCTGAG